>NZ_CBCSDH010000001.1:0-245309 GCF_965138825.1 Avibacterium endocarditidis | reverse complement strand
AAGATTCAAAGCATGAGTCGCAAGGGGAATTGCGATGATAATGCGGTGATAGAGCGCTTTTTTAGCATTGTGAAGTCGGAATGTTTTTACCCGAATCTTTTACCAATGTCGTGGAGCTGGAGGAGACGCTGCACGAATATATTCGCTATTATAACGAAGTGCGAACTAAACCCGCGTTAAACAATTCGAGCCCTGTGCAATACAGAGCTCAATATTTAACTTCCTAGTGTCTAGGATTTGGAGTAGAGATCATATCTTAAATGTTGCCATATAATTGGCGCTCACGTCCTGATTTAATTTGAATGTTCCTGTTAGTGGATTATAGTGATAACCCACCATATTCACACATTCTAACTTTGCCTCGTCCGTCCACGCTAAAAGTTCAGCTGGCTTGATAAATTTTTCGTAATCGTGCGTGCCTTTTGGTAGCATTTTTAATACATATTCCGCACCGATGATCACCAAAGCCCAAGCTTTCAAGGTGCGATTAATGGTGGAGAAAAATAGCACGCCATCTGGTTTTAACAAGGCTTTGCAGGCATTGATGATCAAACTGGGATCGGGAACGTGTTCCAGCATTTCCATACAGGTGATCACATCAAATTTTTCCCCACCAAGTGCGGTGTGTTTTTGCAGAAAATTTTCTACTGTGGTTTGTTGATAATCAATGCTTAAACCACTTTCTTGCGCGTGTAATTTCGCCACCTCAAGGGGCGCGGTGGTCATATCAATGCCTGTTACTTTCGCCCCTTGTTTTGCCATTGCTTCCGCTAAAATACCGCCACCGCAGCCCACATCGAGCACATTTTTGCCAGACAAACCCTCTGCTTGTTGGCAAATATACGCTAAACGCACTGGATTTAAACGGTGAATCGGCTTGAAATCCCCTTCAGAATCCCACCAAGTTTTAGCCATTTTTTCAAATTTTTCGAGTTCTTGTTGGTCGATGTTTTGCATTAGGTTGTTCTCTTGTTTTTAGTTTTTATTATTTTAGCGTAAATTTTCTATCTTTTTTATTCTAGGGTAAATTTCTTTTTTCTTTGGGGTTGATAATGGGGTTTCGCCGTTGGCGACTTCCTTTCTTTTGCGTTCTCGAATGAAGAAAAGTAAAGTTTTGGTTTTATCGTTAAATTGCTTTTTTCTTTGGGATAAATAACAAGTTTCGCTCGTTGAGCGACCTACTTTCTTTTGCTTGCTCAAAAGAAAGTAGGCAAAGAAAAAAGCCCCCGACTAAATTGCTGATCTTCATTTTTAGCAAATTTTCTTAACGAAAAGTAAGCCCATACTCGCTGCGCTGCGTTCAGGCGTTACTTTTCTAAAAATTTGTTAAAAATGAAGGCAATTTACACGGGAAGTTATGATACGCCTTCATAGATTACTGCACATCATTTCAATCCCCTCTTTAGTAAAGAGGAGTTAGGGGAGATTTGTTCTGAAAGGAACTTCACCACCTACGAGCTGTAGGTGGTTAGGTAACACAACCACGCTGAGCTGAAATAAGGAAATTTTCTTTGCACCTTCTAAAAATCCAAAAAATTCCCACCGCACTTTAAAATTCGCCCTAATCATATTCCCCGTCCAAACCGCCCGAATGGAAATAAAATTTTTAGAAAAATCACGCCGAGCGAGAGCGTAGCGAACATCAGGCTGATTTTTCGTTAAGAAAATTTTATTGGAATGAGGAAAAGCGGTTTGATCGAGGCTCCCTTTTCTTTGCTTCCTTTCTTTTGGGTAAGCAAAAGAAAGGAAGTCGCTCAACGAGCGAAACCTGTTATTTATCCCAAAGAAAAAACCAAATTTACGCCATAACAATCTTTATTAGATTAGAGATATTATTGAAATTATGCTACAATCCTGCCTAATTTTTTATGTAATTAGGGAATATTTCAATGACGAATTTGGTTTCAAACGTTACCCCTGTGAGTATTGAGGAAGAGCTAAAATCTTCTTATCTCGACTACGCAATGTCCGTGATTGTTGGACGTGCCTTGCCTGATGTGCGTGATGGGTTAAAACCTGTACACCGCCGTGTTTTGTATTCAATGGATCAAAGCGGAATTACCCATAATAAAGCCTATGTAAAATCGGCTCGTGTGGTGGGTGATGTCATCGGAAAATACCACCCTCACGGTGATAGTGCCGTTTATGACACCATTGTGCGTATGGCACAGCCTTTCTCGCTACGCTATATGTTGGTGGACGGTCAGGGTAACTTTGGTTCGGTGGACGGTGATGCCCCAGCGGCAATGCGTTATACCGAAGTGCGTATGCAGAAAATTACGCAAGAACTGCTGACCGATTTAGACAAAGAAACCGTGGATTTCTCGCCAAACTATGATGGCAAAGAGATGATTCCCGATGTGTTGCCAACCAAAATCCCCGCCTTACTCGTCAATGGTTCATCGGGGATCGCGGTGGGTATGGCGACCAATATTCCCCCACACAATTTAGGTGAAGTGCTAGATGGTTGCTTGGCATATTTGGATAACGAGGAAATTAGCATTGATGAATTAATGCAGTTTATTCCCGGCCCAGATTTTCCAACAGCGGCATTAATTAACGGTCGCAAAGGGATTGAGGACGCGTATAAAACAGGGCGAGGCAAGGTTTACGTTCGTGCTAAAGCCGAGATTGAAACCAGTGAGAAAGGGCGTGAAACCATTGTCGTTACGGAAATTCCTTATCAAGTAAACAAAGCCCGTTTAGTGGAAAAAATTGCGGAGCTGGTGCGAGATAAAAAAATCGAAGGCATTAGCAACGTGCTTGATGTATCCAACAAAGAGGGCTTCCGCATTGAAATTGAAATCAAGCGAGATGCGGTTGGCGAAGTGGTGCTGAATAACCTCTATGCCCTCACCCAAATGCAAGTGACCTTTGGGATCAATATGGTGGCACTTGATCACGGGCAACCTAAGCTCTTCAATTTAAAGCAAATTATCGAAGCTTTCGTGAAACATCGCCGTGAAGTGGTTACTCGCCGTACCGTGTTTGAATTGCGTAAAGCCCGTGAACGTGCGCATATTTTAGAAGGCTTGGCGATCGCGTTGGCGAATATCGATCCTGTCATTGAAGTGATCCGTGCTTCAAAAACAGGTGATGAAGCCCGTGAAGCCTTGCTATCTCGTGGTTGGGAACTGGGCAATGTGAGTGCGATGCTCGAAGCCGCAGGAATGGACGCTTCTCGCCCTGAAGATCTTTCCCCTGAATTAGGCGTGCGTGATGGCTTATATTACCTTTCCGAAGAACAAGCCCGTGCAATTTTAGATCTTCGCTTACAACGTCTAACAGGGTTAGAACACGAAAAAATCGTTACCGAATACCAAGAAATTTTAGTCGAAATCGGCGAACTTTTACACATTTTAAACAGCACTGAACGCTTGCGTGAAGTGGTGCATGAAGAATTAGAACGCATTAAAACCGAATTTAATGACGAACGCCGCACCGAAATCACAATGGCATCTGGTGATATTAATCTTGAAGATCTTATCGCACAAGAAGACGTGGTTGTTACCCTTTCTCACGAAGGTTATGTGAAATATCAACCACTTACCGATTACGAAGCCCAACGCCGTGGCGGTAAAGGGAAATCGGCAACCAAGATGAAAGAAGAAGATTTCATCGAAAAATTATTGGTTGCCAACACCCACGACACGATTTTATGTTTCTCAAGTCGCGGGCGATTATATTGGCTCAAAGTATATCAATTACCACAAGCCAGCCGTGGTGCGCGTGGTCGCCCAATCGTCAATATTCTGCCATTGGATGAAAACGAACGTATCACCGCCATCTTGCCAATTTCCGCTTATGAGGAAGATAAATTTGTTGTAATGGCAACCGCAGGCGGGATCGTGAAGAAAATCGCCCTCACCGAATTTAGCCGCCCACGTTCAAGTGGAATTATCGCCTTGAACTTGCGTGATGAAGATGAACTCATCGGGGTAGACATTACCAACGGCAATGACGAAATTATGTTGTTCTCCTCACAAGGTCGTGTAGTGCGATTTGCAGAAAGTGCGGTTCGCCCAATGGGACGCACCGCCACAGGGGTTCGCGGGATTAAACTCGCCCTAACCAACGATCTTTCTGATGATGAAAGTGCGGTGGAAATTGAAGACGTTTCCGAGGATAACAGCGAAGAAACCCTTGATCTCAACATTGATAAAGTGGTTTCCCTCGTTATTCCAAAAAATGCGGGAGCAATTTTAACCGCAACGCAAAATGGCTACGGAAAACGTACCGCACTTGAGGAATACCCAACCAAATCACGCAACACCAAAGGAGTGATTTCTATCAAAGTGAGTGAGCGTAACGGCAAAGTGGTGGCAGCAACCCAAGTGGAAGAAAGCGACCAAATTATGCTCATTACGGACGCAGGAACATTGGTTAGAACCCGTGTGAGTGAAGTCAGCATTGTGGGACGAAACACCCAAGGGGTTCGCTTAATTCGCACCGCCGAAGGCGAGCAAGTAGTAAGCCTTGAGCGTGTTTGTGATGTGGACGATGAAGAATCGGACATTGAAACAGAAAATGTGGAAGAATAAAAACAAAGTGGGCAACTCGCCCACTTTCTCTTTTCCCAAAACTGAAACCTTTTTTCACACTGGACTTTTAAAATCCCAAACCATTCTATAGGAATTTAGACAATGATTTTTTATGCTATTTACACCCACTTTTTTTGTGCTTTTATTAGCTTAGGGCTATTTATTATTCGTGCCTTAATGCAATTTGCTGGAGAAGATTGGCGCGCCATAAAATTACTCAAAATCCTACCGCACTTATCCGATACGCTACTGATCGTAAGCGGTGCAATCTTATTATTCTCCCTAGGAATAGGCTTCCCTTGGTGGATTATCGCCAAATTTGCCTTATTAATTAGCTACATCATTTTTGCCGCTAAGTTTTTTAAACGTGGCACAGCTAATAATCCAGCGGCATTTCTGCTTGCATTAATTTCATTTGTTGGCGCAATGTTACTCGGCTACAACCATTAATCTCACTAAATTCTCAAGCGGTTTGGTTTAGCTTAAACCGCTTTTTCACTTCACCTAGTCTTTCATTCTCTATAATTTAAAGTGCGGTGGAATTTTGTAAAATTTTTCCACCTATTTTGAGTTATAAAATCTGATTTAGATCATAAGCCGACCACCTTTTCTTAAAAAGAAGTTGGGATTACCAACCAAATACCTTAGTATTTTGGTCAGGTTTAACAATCCAATATTAAGGTCAAATTATGTCATTAGAAAATAGAATGAAACAAGCCGATCAACAATGGCAAAGTGCCAGTTATCAAGACACCATCTCGCATATCCTGTCGCGCTTTCATCAACGTCATCGTGAACAATTACAAGAGCTAATTCCCCTTGCAGAAAAGGTAGAAGAACGCCACGCTGATCACCCTGATTGTCCAAAAGGTTTAGCTGACGCGCTAAAAAATGCCTATGCGGATTTGTCTAGCCATATGATGAAAGAAGAACAAATCTTGTTCCCAATGATCCAAGCAGGTAATTATATGATGGCACGAATGCCCATTCAGGTAATGGAATTTGAACACGATGAACACGGTGCAACGATTGAAATGTTACGCACTCTTACTCACAATATGACGTCACCAGCTGATGCTTGCACCTCTTGGCGTAATCTCTACCAAGGTATTCAAGAATTTTGTGATGATCTGCAAGAGCATATTCACACGGAAAATAATATCTTATTCCCACGTGTATTAAGCGAACAATAGTCACAGCAATAATAATGTTAGCACTTTAAGGACGTTTAAGGTGCTTTTTTATTCAATAAAATCTCCACCCAAAATCCTTTCTCTCCACGCGAATTCTCGGCATTTTTATACCGCACTTGGTAGAGATGTAATTGGGCGATGCGTTGTACGATAGATAATCCCAAGCCGCTGCCTTTTTCATTTTGGCCTGCGGGGCGGTAGAAGCGTTGGCCGAGTTTATCTAGGGCGTCATCAGGGACGCCACCGCCATTGTCGGCGATGATAAGTTTATCTTGTTGTAAAATAAGGCGAATTTCACTGCCTTTAGGACAATAGGCAATGGCGTTGTCGATCAGATTGCGTAGCATTAAAGAAAGCAATAATGGTTCGCCTTGCTGTGTATTGGGTTTGCTTAGCGGTTCAAAAGTTAATGTGATCCCTGCTTTTTCGGCTTTTAAATAACGCTCCGCCACAAGCTCGGTGATTAATTTATCCCATTCGATGGTGTTAAGATGGGTTAATTCATTGAGATTATCTAAGCGCGAAAGGGTCAGCAACTGTTCCACCAATTGGCTTGCGCGATCGATGCCTAGCGTAAGGTTTTGCAATGCTTGATTACGCATTATTTCATCATCGCCTGCCATTTGCGCAAGTTCAGTTTGAATACGCAATGCGGTGAGCGGGCTGCGCAATTCGTGCGCTGCATCAGATGTAAAACGCCGCTCTCTGAGTAGGCTGGTTGCCGTGCGGGTAAAAAATTGATTCAAATTTTGCACTAGTGGCAAGATTTCTTTTGGCACTTGCTGCGTGTCGAGCGGTTGTTCATCATCAGGGCTACGCTGGCTCACCTGTTCGCTCACATTGCGCAATATAGACAGTTCGCGGCTAATGGCCCAAATGATCACGGCAAGCAACACAGGCAGGCTAGCAAACCAAATCCACATTTGACCTAGCACCATTTTTTCGACTAATTCTTGGCGATATTCCAGCTCTTGTCCCACGGCGATCATTAATCTGCCTTCCGCCGCGGGCAGCCAAAAAATTCGCCATTCATCGTCATCACCTTGCAAGGTGGTGTTATTAAAGCCCCTTTTCGGTTCATAAATGAAATTGTTGCCGTTTTCACTATCACTTAGCAGCATTTCACCATCGTGATTAAAAATTGCAAAGGCAAGGGCATCATCATCGTAATTTTTTCTTTTGCGAAAGTGCGGTGGCTTTTGGCGATAATTTTTTCCTTCGGGACGGTAGCGTTCAATTAAAATACTTCTTAAATGCGAAGTGGCTAGCCGTTTGGCGAATAAAATCTGTTGTGTATCAAAGACTTCGTTTACTTGGTTACGCGCTGCCGACCACGCAATCGCAGTAGAAGCCAGCCAAATTGCACTGGCTAACAGGGAAAGAATGAGAATTAGACGAAGACGTAAGCTACGCGGTTTCATTTTATTCCTCGATTGTGCCAAGGGCATAGCCTACGCCGTGTACCGTGCGAATAAACGGTTTGCCGAGCTTTTGGCGTAAATTGTAAATATGCACTTCCAACGCATTGCTGCTCACTTCATCGTTCCAAGTATAGAGTTTTTCTTCAATAAATCTGCGAGAAAGCACCCGCTCTTTGTTGTGCATAAACAGTTCAAGTAGCTTGTATTCCGTCCCCGTAAGCGAAACTTCTTGATTACGCAAAAAGGCTTTGTGTTGCCCCAGATCAAGGCTCACCGCACCGTGGGTGAGAAGCGATTGTGTTTGCCCATAACGGCGGCGAATGAGCGCTTGTAAGCGAGCGACCACTTCACCGAGAGCAAAGGGCTTGCCGAGATAATCGTCCGCCCCGAGTTGCAAACCTTCAATGCGTTGTTCTAAGCTATCTCGTGCGGTTAAAATAAGTACAGGCACATCTTGATTGGCTTTACGCCATTGTTGCAACACCTGCAAGCCGTCTTTTTTCGGCAAGGTGAGATCGAGCACCACGGCATCATAAGGGGCGGAAGCCAAGGCTTGCATACCGCTTTCACCGTCTTGAAACCAATCGACACTGAAACCTGATTTGCCGAGCCCAATGTTAAGCCCATCACCGATTAAAGGATCGTCTTCAATTAATAAAATTCGCATAATTTTAACCGCACTTTAGTTAGCTTAAATCCAGCCCCATTTGCCAAAAGTCAATTTCCATTCGTGTCGCCGTGGTGAAAATATGTTGTAATTGTTGCTGTTGTTTTGCTGAAACATTTTCAAATAATCCGTTGAGCATTGCGCTAAACTCCGCCGCAGCTTGTTGAAAATCTTGTGCGGCGTAAGTATCGATCCATTTCTGATAAGGATTATTCGGGGTTGGCGCTTGGCAGCCGAGCATTTTACCGATTGCCGCATAGCCCAGCATACAAGGCGCGAGGGCAGTATAAAGTTCCGCAAGCCCACCTTTGATGCCACAATCCAGCACATAACGCGTGTAAGCCACACAAGCGGTGGATTCTGGCGCTTTTTGCAGATCTTGCTCGGAAATGCTCCATTCTTGACAGAATGCGATGTGCAACTGAATTTCCTTTAATAACAAATCATTAGCTTGATGTGCGGTATGAATTTCAGCAAAATTATCCGCTTTGAAAATACCTAGCGATAATGCACGGCTGTACTGAAAGAGATAGAGATAATCTTGCTGTAAATAATGTTGAAAGCATTGGCGTGGCAGGCGACCTGTGGCGAGCTGCTGCACAAAGGAATGTTGGATATAATTATCCCAATAAGGCTGGCTTTGGGCGATCAGGTTTTCTACGGTAAACATTTGATTTTCCTTTTATGTTGAAGTAAATAATGCCATCTTGTCCCATTTACCACATAAACCCAATGAGCAAAATGCCCATTGAGTTTAGCCTAAAAAGATAAATTTGCGAATGGAATCTTTTCGCGATTAATTACTTTTTGCCATTTTTGCAACGCGTTGAACTTCCAATTCTAATTTTTTATCGGATTTATCCACTTCCGCAAGAATTTTCACTTCATCATTTGGCGTGATCGTTTTGCCACGCCACGCGTGCGGCTCAATTTCCACTTCAATTTCACCGCTCTTATCGCGGAATAAGAAATCATCTTTGCTTAATTGTTTAACAATATTTCCTTGTAAAACAATGCGTTGATCATCTTTCCAAGTTGCTTGCTCGCTAATTTGGCTTACAGGTAAATTATTCGCAAAGGATTTTTTATCCTTGGTTTGCGATTGTGGATTAGCTGGATCAACAAATCCACCGCGTTTTTTGTGCTCTTTTTTATGTTTATGATGATGCTTTTTATGCGCTTTTTCTGCTTTTTCCGCATCTGGTACGATTTGCGCTTTTTGTTCCACTGCGGCAGCTTGTTGATTGGCTGCTGGTAAATTCTCTGCGCTAACCACAAGGCTAGCAGTTGATAATAGTAAAATTGTTGCTAAACTAAGTTTTTTCATTGTTAAACTCCTTTCAAATGACAAGACGGCTGTCTTGTTGGGAACATTAAAACAAAGAAATATTAAGAGAATCTTAAGATAGGCAAAAAGGAAAAAATAATGCGTTGTGAAAATATGTCGGCATTTATTGTGATGGATATTGTGCGTGAAGCGGCGAAATACCCTAATGCCATTCATTTTGAAATTGGCCAACCTGATTTACCGCCATCACCGAAAGTCAAGCAAGCCTTGCAACAAGCCATTGAAGACAATCAATTTAGTTATACAGAAAGCCTTGGCTTGCCCGCATTGCGTGAAAAAATTCGTGAATTTTACCACCGCACTTATCAAGTGGAGGTTGCGCCGCATCGCATTATTCTTACCCCCGGTACAAGTGGCGCATTTCTTGTCGCCTATGCCTTAACCCTTAATCAAGGGGATAAACTGGGGCTGACAGATCCTGCTTATCCGTGCTATAAAAATTTTGCTTATATGATGGATATTCAGCCTGAATTTATCCCTATCGATAAGCAAGATTGTTATCAGCTTGCACCACAACAGCTTGAAAATCGCCAAATTAAAGCCTTGCAAATTTCTTCACCCGCCAATCCAACGGGCAATATTTATACGCCTGAACGTCTGCAAGCGCTGAATGAATATTGCATTGCTAACCAAATTGCTTTTATTTCCGATGAGCTTTATCACGGCTTGGTTTATGATGAGCAAGCTGCGACTGCCTTACAATTTAATCCGAATGCCTATGTGATTAACGGGTTTTCTAAGTATTTTTGTATGCCGGGAATGCGTTTAGGCTGGATTATCGTGCCAGAAGAAAAGGCAAGAGAAGCGGAAATTGTGGCGCAAAACATTTTTATTTCTGCGCCCACATTGAGCCAATACGGGGCGCTGGCGGCCTTTGATTATGATTATCTTGATGAAATTAAAGGCATTTTCCAAGAACGGCGAGATTTTCTGTATAATGAATTAAAAGCCTTATTCAAGATCGAATTTAAACCACAAGGGGCATTTTATCTTTGGGCTGATGTGTCTGATTACACGCAAGATAGTTATGAATTTGCGAAAAAAATGCTGGCTGAAATTCAAGTGGCGGCTACCCCAGGGATCGATTTTGGGGAAAATGGCACCAAGCACTATCTCCGCTTTGCTTACACCAGAGAGATTGCCCATTTACGCGAGGGCGTAGAGCGAATGAAAAAATGGCTCGCTGAACAGAAATAATTACCGACAGCAAAATAAAGGAACATTATGAATTTTCAAGCAGATACCGAACAAGCCCTATTAGATATTGTAAAACAAGAAGTTGTGCCAGCCTTAGGCTGCACCGAACCCATTTCCCTTGCTTTAGCAGCGGCAACCGCACGACAATATTTAAACGCAATGCCTGAGCGTATTGAAGCAAAAGTTTCACCAAATTTAATGAAAAATGGAATGGGCGTAACTGTACCAGGGACGGGAACTTTAGGGCTGACGATGGCTGCGGCCATCGGGGCGATTGGTGGCGATCCTAATGCTGGATTGGAAGTGTTAAAAAACATCACGCCAGAACAAACCGAACAAGCGAAACAAATGATCAAGGAAGATAGAGTTTCCGTTTCAATTTTTGAAACGGAGCATATTTTGTATTCTGAAGCTACGCTTTTTCATCAGCAGGACAAAGTGTGCGTGCGCATTGCAGCACATCATACCAATGTGATTTATATTGCCAAAAATGATCAGGTGATTTTCACCAAACCTTGCGCGGTAGAAAGTGAAAATTTGTACGAAATTTTCACCGCGCTTTCAGCGAAAGCGATTTTTGATTTTTCCACCCAAGTGGATCTGGCCAAGATTAAATTTATTGATGAAGCTGAAAGGCTAAATTCAGCCCTTTCACAAGAGGGCTTACGGCAAGATTATGGCTTGCATATTGGGCGCACATTGCAAAAACAAATTGCCACGGGATTGCTCGGTGATGATTTAATGAACCGCATTATTATCGAAACCACCGCCGCCTCCGATGCGAGAATGGGGGGCGCAAATCTGCCTGCAATGAGTAATTCTGGCTCTGGTAATCAGGGGATTGCAGCGACAATGCCTGTTGTGGTAGTCGCAAAACATATTAACGCCACTGATGAACAACTCACCCGTGCGTTATTTCTTTCGCACTTAATGGCGATTTATATCCACAGCAAACTGCCAAAACTTTCCGCATTATGTGCAGCGACCACCGCAGCAATGGGTAGTTGTGCGGGCATTGCTTGGTTGCTTACGGGCAAATTTGAAACCGTAAGTATGGCAATCAGCAGTATGATTGGCGATATTAGCGGCATTATTTGTGATGGCGCAGCAAATAGCTGTGCAATGAAAGTATCCACCAGTGTAACCTCAAGTTATAAAGCGGTGCTAATGGCATTGGATAATATGCAAGTTACCGGCAACGAGGGTATTGTAGAACATTGTATCGATCGTTCAATTAATAACCTTTGCAACATTGCTTCACGCAGTATGCAATACACCGATCGACAAGTTATTGAGATTATGGTGAGTAAACCAAAGGATAAAATATAGCAAATAGTCAAAATTATCTTATTCAATGGAATATAAAGGGGGGAATCATCATCCCCCTGCTAACTTCACAATAAAGCCTTTTTGCTCTAATAATTGTTTGAGTAACTCTCGTTTTTCGCCTTGAATTTCAATCAATCCATTTTTTACCGATCCACCGCAGCCACAGCGTTTTTTCAGTTCAGCGGCTAATTTTTTCAATTCATCATCGGGCAAATCTAAGCCTTTTATTACGCTAACACCACTGCCCTTTCTTCCGCTCACTTGGCGCTCAATACGAACGATGCCATCGCCTTTAGCGCGTTCAGGCTGTGGTTTTTCTGCTTTGATTCGGCCTGTTTCAGTGGAATAAACTAAGGTACTTTCTAACATATTACCCCACAATAGACGCATTAATCGCACGTAGCACTTCTGCTGGATTTTCAGCTTGCGTAATTGGGCGACCGATAACCAAATAATCAGAGCCCGCTTGAATTGCCGCTGCTGGAGTCATTACACGGCGTTGATCGCCGAAATCAGAACCAATCGGGCGAATACCTGGGGTAATCAGTTTGAAATCTTTACCACAATGTGCGCGTAAAATTTCTACTTCCTGTGGCGAACATACCACACCGTCAAGCCCTGCTCTTTGGGTTAAATTGGCAAGACGAATCACTTGCTCCATTGGCGACGCGTTAATGCCAATTTGTAGCAAATCAAGATCTTCCATACTGGTTAGTACGGTAACGCCAATTAAAATCGGTGCATCTTTGCCATAAGGCTCGAGAATATTTTTGGCTTCTTCCATCATTCGTAAACCGCCGCTGGCATGTAAATCGACCATCCAAACGCCTAAATCTGCCGCAGAACGCACCGCTCTTGCTACTGTGTTAGGAATATCGTGAAATTTGAGATCAAGAAAAACGTCAAAATTACGGCTGTGTAGCTGTTTAATAAAATTAGTGCCTAGGGTGGTAAACATTTCTTTTCCCACCTTTAAGCGACATTGGCTTGGATCAAGTTGATCGACAAGGGCAAGCGCTTGCGCTTCTTTTTCATAATCTAGGGCAACAATCACTTTACTGCTCATTTTCACGTCCTCATTAGTTTAGTTATATTCAATATCTGGCGTTGGTTTGATGCTTTCCCATTGACGGCAAGAAGGACAGCACCAAATCAATTTATTTGTTTGATAACCACAATTCGTACAGCGATAATCAAAACCTTGTTTAATCCGCTCTCCCACCATTTTTGAGAGTAACTCGAGGCTTTCTTTACCGCGTCCTGCTTCGGCACTTTCAATTTGATATTGAATAAAGCGATGAAAAACGATTGTTGTGGGATTTTGAGTGAGCTGTTGATAAAGTTTTGCTTGCGCTGCTACAAGGCCATCTTTTTCTGCAATAAAATCAGCTAAAGCAAGATCAACGGCACTGCTTTTGCACACTTGGCTCGCTTTAATGAGAAAAAGCTCAAAATTATCTTGCTGATGTAATACTTCATAGCAATATTTTAAAGCCGACAGTGCTTCACCAATGTAAGTGGGGTTTTGCTGCAAAATATTTTCTAAATTTTTTACCGCACTTTGATAATCCAGTTGCAATATTTCATTTTGCGCAAGTAATAATGACGCACGGATACAGTTTGGATAAACGGTTAAAGCGCGCTGTAAAAGTGCCGTAGCCATTTTTTTTTGCTCAGCATCAAGGCTTTGGGCATATTCACAATAATAATGTGCCAAGGGGATAGGATCAAAGTGCGGTGAAATTTTGGCAAGTTTTTCCGCCACATTAATGGCTTTTTTCCATTCTTTCATTTTTTGGTAAATGACTGCCAGTTGCTGTAATGCATTTTCCGCAAAATCTGGCTCATCAACCAAAAGGATATACAATGCTTCGGCACGATCAAAAAAGCCAACGGTCATAAAATCGCGTGCAAGCTGTTGTTTGGCAAGCAGTTTTTGTTCAAAACTATAATTAGGGCTACGATCTAAGGCTTGGTGAATTCGTAATGCACGATCCACTTCGCCACGGGAACGGAATAAATTTCCTAAGGTGAGTTCGGCTTCAAATTGTGAACTTTGTTCAATTTCATTTTCTTGTTCTTGTTTTTGTAGAATGTCCAAGAACAAATCAACTGCTTTTTCTTGCTGATTAGAAAGAAGTAAATTCACCCCCGTTACATAATCACGGGATAATTTGTTGGTGATTTCTTCCTGATCCTTTTTCGCACTACGATGCCCCATATACCACCCATAAGCTGCGGCAATAGGAAGCAGTAGAAAAAGCAGTTCAAGCATTATTGTGGAGCCTTATCTCGGCTTGATGTTAATTCAGTAACTTGTGCGGAAAGGCGTTTTACCTTGCGTGCTAATCCCATATTTTTTAGTTTTAATTTGAGATAGAAAAAGCCAGTAATAAACCAACCTAACAGCAAGCCAAAACCAAATAAGATAGCCACTAACGTGGAAAGCTGTAATTCGCTTTGAGCAACAATATAATTAAAGGTAATGACTTGATCATTATTCGCCCCAATGGTGATAGCAACAAGCACAACGGCGAGTAAAATAATAAAACCAAAAATATACTTAATCATTACGCACTCCAAAAGATTTATATAAATACAAAAAACGACACAAAAGGTGCCGTTTAGTTAGCTGACTATTATGCTTGAGCATCTACACGCATTCTAAGATCTTTACCCGCTTTAAAGTGCGGTACAGATTTTGCGTCTAATTCAACTTTTGCACCCGTTTTAGGATTACGTCCTACACGAGGCTGACGGAAATGTAGTGAAAAACTGCCAAAACCACGAACTTCAACACGCTCTCCATTTTCCAAGGTTTGTGCAATTTGCTCTAAAATTTCTTTTACTGCATTTTCTACATCTTTAACTGAAATAGAAGGATGTTGTTGAACTAATGTTTCAATGAGTTCTGATTTAGTCATAATATTCTCCTAACTATCAAGAAGTTAGCGTGAGTTTCCCCACGCCAACTTTAAAGGGAACTAAAATTATTCACCTTTAGCTGCTTTGAATGCTTCAGCCATTGCGTTTGGAATAACTACTTCTTCTTTATTCACGCTTGCAACTGCTGCCGCTTCTTCAGCTTGATCTTTCGCTTTCACTGATAAGTGAACTAAACGCGCTTTACGATCTACACCGGTGTATTTTGCTTCAACAACATCGCCAGCTGCAACTTCGCTTGTTAAATCAGCTGCACGGATATAACCTTCAACACCACCGTCTAATTCAACTTTAGCGCCTTTTGCATCTGCTTCAACAACTTTAGCACTTACGATTGCGCCTTTTTTGTTTGCTGCGATGAAGTTATTGAATGGATCATCTTCAAGTTGTTTGATACCTAAAGAGATACGCTCTTTTGCAGAATCCACTTGTAGAACTACGGCAGAAACTTCGTCACCTTTTTTGTAGTTACGAACTGCTTCTTCACCAGGTACATTCCAAGAAATGTCAGATAAGTGAACTAAGCCATCGATGCCACCTTCAAGACCGATGAAGATACCGAAATCAGTGATTGATTTGATTTTACCAGTAACTTTATCGCCTTTGTTGTGTGTTTCAGCAAATTGTAACCATGGGTTAGGTTTGCATTGTTTTAAACCTAAAGAAATACGACGACGATCTTCATCGATTTCTAATACCATCACTTCAACAGTATCACCTAAGCTAACTACTTTAGATGGGTGAATGTTTTTGTTTGTCCAATCCATTTCAGAAACGTGAACTAAACCTTCAACACCTTCTAAAATTTCAACGAAACAACCGTAATCTGTTAAGTTAGTTACTTTACCAGTCAATTTGCTGCCAACTGGGTGATTTTCTGCGATAGCAACCCAAGGATCTTGACCTAATTGTTTTAAGCCTAAAGAAACACGAGTGCGATCTTTATCAAATTTTAATACTTTAACTGTGATTTCATCACCTACATTCACGATTTCGCTTGGGTGTTTAACACGTTTCCAAGCCATATCTGTGATGTGTAATAAACCATCAACGCCACCTAAATCAACGAACGCACCGTAGTCAGTTAAGTTTTTAACTGTACCTTTAACTTCTGCGCCTTCTGCAAGGCTTGCTAAGATCTCTTCACGATCTTGGCTGTTTTCTGATTCGATTACAGCACGACGAGAAACAACAACGTTGTTACGTTTTTGATCTAATTTGATTACTTTAAATTCTAATTCTTTACCTAATAAGTGATCTGCATCGCGTACAGGGCGAGTATCTACTAATGAACCAGGTAAGAATGCACGAACACCGTTTAACTCAACTGTGAAACCACCTTTCACTTTACCGTTGATTAAACCGATAACAGTTGCTTGATCTTCGTAAGCTTTCTCTAATTCGATCCAAGATTCGTGACGTACTGCTTTTTCACGAGATAATTTAGTTTCACCGAAACCATCTTCAACAGCGTCTAACGCAACGTTTACCACGTCGCCAACTTTAACGTCTAATTCACCTTGTGCATTTTGGAATTCTTCAGCTGGGATACGCGCTTCAGATTTTAAACCTGCATCTACATATACGAAGCCTTTTTCAATAGCAACAACAGTACCGTTAACGATTGAACCTAAACGAGTTTCAAGGTCTTTTAATGATTCTTCAAAGAGTTGAGCAAAAGATTCTGACATAATTAATCTTCTAAATTTAGTTAATAACGTCCACTTTATATCCATAAAAAGTGGGGCTGATAATAAATGTTTATCCTTCCTTGAATAAACTGACGAAAATAATTTAAGCCTTAAAAATCAACCTTTTGGCGGATATAATCAAGGGCTTGAGCAATCACTTCCTCAATACTTAATTCCGTGCTGTCTAATAACAACGCGTCCTCAGCAGGTTTTAAAGGGGCGATTGGGCGATTTCTATCGCGAAAATCACGTTCTTCTATCTCGGCTAAAATCTGTGCAAAGTTACCACTAATTCCCTTAGTTTGCAACTGTTTATAGCGTCTTTTCGCTCTTTCTTCTGCGCTAGCATCTAAAAATAACTTCACCTGCGCATCGGGGAAAACCACGGTTCCCATATCACGCCCATCAGCAATAAGCCCTTTTTCGTTGGCAAAACTTTGCTGTAATTGCAATAATGCAGCACGAACTTGTGGGAATACCGCTACTTTAGACGCTGCCTCTGCCACTTCTTGCGTGCGAATCTGACGGCTCACCTCTTCCCCTTCTAAAATAATTTTAACTTCATTATCTTCAGGTAAAAATTCGACATCTAAATGACGAGCTAAATGTGCCAACGCCGCTTCATCATCCAACGGCACTTGCTTTTTTAACGCCGCCAACGCGGTAACACGATAAATCGCCCCACTGTCTAACAAGGCAAAACCTAGCTTTTGCGCTAAGGCATAACATAGCGTCCCTTTGCCTGCACCACTCGGCCCATCAACGGTGATCACGAGATTTTTCTGCATAGTTATTCGTTCTCTTATTGTGTTTTTATAAGTGCGCTAATGATAGCACAGCTATGTACATTTCGCATTGTGATTTATAAAGTGCGGTACTTTTTCATGGAATTTTTGCTTTATTTCCATACAACATAAACCTTTGGCTTTTTGTTGAAAATAAATAATAAATTTTGCTTATTTTTTAGAATTTTGTACGAAAAATTTACATTCAAACAGTAAATTACACACCCTATTCGAAATCACTCTTTTTATAATTCATACCAACTTAAGGTGTTGTATCCACTGCATAATTTTATGCAGTTCTTTCCTCTCAATCATATAAGGAGAAATATTATGGCGTTTAATCTTAAAAATAGACATTTACTTAGTCTAGTTAATCACTCTGAACGTGAAATTAATTATTTGCTTGATCTTTCTCGTGATTTGAAACGAGCAAAATATGCTGGAACAGAACAACAAAAATTAAAAGGTAAAAATATTGCCTTAATTTTTGAGAAAACCTCAACACGCACTCGCTGTGCATTTGAAGTGGCCGCTTATGACCAAGGTGCAAATGTTACTTACATTGATCCAACTTCTTCACAAATTGGTCATAAAGAAAGTATGAAAGACACCGCGCGTGTACTCGGACGAATGTATGATGCCATTGAGTATCGTGGCTTCAAACAAACTGTGGTTGAAGAACTGGCAGAATATGCTGGCGTGCCAGTATTTAATGGTTTAACCGATGAATTCCACCCAACCCAAATGCTCGCCGATGTTCTCACTATGATCGAGAATTGCGATAAACCACTCACTCAAATTAAATATGTTTATATTGGTGATGGACGCAACAATGTCGGTAATTCTTTATTATTAATCGGCGCAAAATTAGGTATGGACGTGCGTATTTGTAGCCCTAAATCACTTTTACCAGAACCTGAATTAGTGGCGATGTGCGAAAAATTTGCCCAAGAAAGTGGCGCGCGCATTACCGTAACGGAAGATATTGATCTTGCAGTGAAAGATGTGGATTTTGTGCATACTGATGTATGGGTTTCTATGGGTGAGCCATTAGAAAGCTGGGGCGAACGTATTAAATTGCTTTTACCTTACCAAGTTACCCCAGAATTAATGAAACGCACTGGCAATCCAAGAGTGAAATTTATGCACTGCTTACCTGCTTTCCATAACAGTGAAACCAAAGTAGGACGTCAAATTGCCGAAACCTATCCTGAATTAGCAAATGGTATTGAAGTCACAGAAGACGTATTTGAATCGCCAATGAATATTGCTTTTGAACAAGCTGAAAACCGTATGCACACCATTAAAGCGGTGCTTTATGCGAGTTTAACCTAGCGAATAAAAGGAGCATATTATGCGAATAGTGATTGCATTAGGGGGCAACGCCCTACTCCGCCGCGGTGAGCCATTAACCGCTGAGAATCAACGGCAAAATGTGAGAATTGCGTGCGAACAAATTGCCAAGATTTGGCCTAATAATGAATTGGTCATTGCGCACGGTAATGGACCACAAGTCGGCTTATTAGCCTTACAAGGCGCGGCTTATAAAGATGTGCCAACTTATCCACTTGATGTACTGGGTGCGGAATCAGTGGGAATGATCGGTTATATGATTCAACAAGAATTAGGTAATCTTGTACCATTTGAAGTGCCGTTTGCCACCTTGCTTTCTCAGGTTGAAGTGGATAAAAATGATCCTGCATTTCAAAATCCAACAAAACCGATTGGGCCAGTTTATACCAAAGAAGAAGCGGATAAATTAGCCAAAGAAAAAGGGTGGTCAATCGCCCAAGATGGCGATAAATATCGCCGTGTTGTACCAAGTCCATTACCAAAACGAATTTTTGAAATTCGTCCTGTTCAATGGTTGCTTGAAAAAGGCAGTATTGTTATCTGCGCAGGCGGAGGTGGTATTCCAACCTACTATGATGAGCAACATAATCTTTGTGGGGTTGAAGCCGTAATCGATAAAGATCTCTGTTCGGCTTTATTAGCCGAGAATTTAGATGCGGATCTCTTTATCATCGCCACAGATGTTTCTGCGGTATATCTAAATTGGGGCAAAGAAAATCAGCAAGCTATTGCCACTGCGCCACCAGATATGATCGAAGAAATGCCATTCCCTTCTGGTTCAATGGGGCCAAAAGTGCAAGCAGCGGTGAATTTTGTTAAACATACGGGTAAAGATGCTGTGATAGGTTCACTTTCTGATATTGTGGACATTGTGAAAGGTAAAGCGGGTACGCGTATTACAACAAAAGCCAAAGACATCACCTATTATTAGGTGAGCAATGAATACGCTTTATCTCAGTATAAAGCGTATTCTTACCATAACTTGCTGTATATAAAGGAGTATATTATGGAAAACGCACATAAAAAGACCTTTAACTTTCCGTCAGCATTTTCAATTTTATTTGTCATTTTAATTATTGCTGTAGCGCTCACTTGGATTATTCCAGCCGGTTCTTATTCCAAGCTCACTTATAATTCGGCAAATAATGTCTTTGTGGTAAAAACTTATCAGCAAGAAGATACCGTTTTACCAGCCACCAAAGAATCCCTTGATAATTTGAATATTAAAATTGAATTATCAAACTTCACCGAAGGCACAATCAAAAAACCGATTGCCATTCCGGGAACTTATCAACGTGTTCAACAAAATCCTAAAACCCTGCAAGATATTGCTATCAGTATGGTGCAAGGTACGATTGATGCCGCAGATATTATGGTCTTTATCTTCGTCTTAGGGGGAATGATCGGGGTGATTAACCGCACAGGCTCTTTTAATGCGGGGCTAACCGCACTGGCCAATCGCACCAAAGGCAATGAATTTTTAATTGTTTTCTGCGTATCTGTGCTAATGGTTATTGGCGGTACAACTTGCGGTATTGAAGAAGAAGCGGTTGCTTTCTATCCTATTCTCGTTCCCGTATTTCTTGCTCTGGGCTATGATGCAATAGTTTGCGTAGGGGCAATTTTCCTTGCTGCATCAATGGGAACGGCATTTTCCACCATTAATCCATTCTCTGTGGTGATCGCTTCCAATGCAGCAGGTATTCCATTTACAGAAGGGATTACTTGGCGATTTGTGGGGCTAATTCTCGGCTCAATTTGTGTTATCGCTTATCTTTACTGGTACTGCAAAAAAGTAAAAGCCGATCCAACGGCATCTTACACCTATGAAGATCGCGAAGAATTTGTCCAAAAATATATGAAAAACATTGATACAGCCCAGATCATTGAATTCACCACGCGCAGAAAAATCATTTTAATGCTGTTCTGTATTGCGTTTCCGATTATGGTTTGGGGAGTGATGTTCGGAGGCTGGTGGTTCCCACAAATGGCGGCTTCTTTCCTTACCATCACAATTATCATTATGTTTATCTCTAAACTGAAAGAAAAAGAAATCGTCAATGCCTTTACTGAAGGGGCATCAGAACTTGTGGGCGTTTCTCTTATCATCGGTTTAGCGCGTGGGGTAAATCTTGTACTTGATGAAGGAATGATTTCCGACACCATTCTTGCCTACGCATCAGAACTGGTTTCTGGTGTACCGGGTAGTGTGTTTATTTTGGCGCAACTTGTGATTTTCATCTTCCTTGGTTTGATTGTGCCGTCTTCATCTGGTTTGGCTGTGCTTGCAATGCCAATTATGGCACCACTTGCAGACACCGTGGGCATTCCAAGACACATCATTGTATCTGCCTACAACTGGGGACAATACGCAATGTTATTCCTTGCTCCAACAGGACTTGTTCTAGTTACTCTGCAAATGCTCAACATTCCATTTAACAAATGGGTACGTTTTGTGATGCCAATGATTGGATGCTTGCTAGTGATAGGTTCAATCTTACTCGTTGTGCAAGTTTCACTTTACACCTAACGTCTATACACTTGCGTACAAGCAAATTGTACGCAAGTGCTTTTTTGCAAAGAATCTGCCAAACAATAACCTAGATCACAGTTTTACCCGGATTATCTTGTTATAATCGATCTCGCACAAAGCTACACAAGGATAACGTATGGCTAAGAAAGTGTTTGATAATATTGATACTCGCATTTTAAGAGCATTACAACGCAATGGACGCTTGCAAAATAACGAGTTAGCCAAAGAAGTGGGATTATCTAATTCCGCTTGTTTACGCCGAGTTAATATATTAGAGCAAAGTGGCGTGATTGATAATTATGTCGCTTTGCTTAATCCGCAAAAACTTAACTGCAATCTAGTGATTTATGTGCTAGGTTCATTTTTTGAAGAAGATCTCAAAGTCCGCGAACGCTTTATGTTCGAAATGAAATCCCTACCCCAAATTGCAGAATGTCATCTAATGGCGGGAGATTATGATTTTATTCTAAAATTATTTGTTTCCGACCTTGAAGAATTTCATTCCATCAAAATGCGTTATCTCACCAAAGAAATCGGCATTAAAAATATCAAATCTGAAATCGCTCTAAAAACCGTCAAAAACACCACCGAACTTCCACTCTAATTTCTGTAAAAAACAAAACCCAAAAGTGCGGTAACTTTTGGGCTTATTTTTAGTTAAATACTACGCTTAAATCGGTTTCCAGTTTATCCAACATTTCATAGCGCTTACGATACATAGAACGCTTTTTACTCTGAATTTCTTCCAAAGGCTTACGCTCAATCTCTAACGGTAACGCCCAATAACCCTGTGTATTCAGCTTTCCATTGTTTTCTTGCCAGAATTCGTCATAGTTGAATAAAAGTCGATTAAAATCATTCCAGCGGTATTTAGATTGGTTCTTATGAGCTATAGCAATTAATTCACAATCCCAGAGCTGACTTAATAATTTAAATACATTAACAATCATAAACATCGGGCGAATCCCATGTAATGATTTGGTTGCTGATTTAACCAATTGTTGAGAATTCTCCTCATTAGGTCCTTGAATTGAAGCAATTAATAATTGATTTGGAGATAAAAAAGTGAAAGATGAATCATACACACTTTCATTGTCCTGATTCTTAATATTAATGGATAAAAAACCTTCAAAAGGATCTATGGCATTAATGTTCAGATAAAGCTTCAAACCATCAGGTAACTCAGATAATAAAATGTGATTTTGTTTTGCCAACTTATCGACAATGGATGTTCCCCAAAATTTTTCTGCTAATTCGAAGTTATTTAAGATTGCTTGAATACGAGCTTTCTTGCTAAAACGAGTATCGCAATACTTTCTTAAAACAGCATTGCAGCGATAGGGTACTTTTTTAAAAATAGGCAACCATTGTGGATTCTGATTAAGAAAATGAACAAACTGATTACATTCTTTATAACATTGCAAACGATAGAAATAGTAACGAATACGAGAACGTAATCTTTTTAGGAAACGCTTATCATAAGGTTGCAATGTTTTAAAATCAGGAAAAGAAAACAAGCTGGACATAAAAACACCGATAAAAAGCCAAAATAAGGCGGAAATTTTAATAAAAAATGACCGCACTTTCAATGTAATAAAAGTGCGGTCACATTTTCACAAGGTTTTAATTAATCTTTCTTATGGCTTAATTGCGGTAAGAAAGATTCTTTTGAAATGCTGAGTAACCCAGTTTGGGTGTAAATGCCTAATTTATCGCGAGTATCCACAATGTCTAAGTTACGCATTGTTAATTGGCCGATACGATCTAATGGATCGAATGGCGCATTTTCAATTTTTTCCATACTCAAACGCTCTGGGTGATAAGTGCTGTTCGCAGATGAGGTGTTTAAGATGGAATAATCGTTACCACGGCGTAACTCAAGGGTAACTTCCCCTGTGATCGCGCGGGCCACCCAGCGTTGCGCAGTTTCACGCAACATTAACGCTTGCGGATCGAACCAACGGCCTTGATACAATAAACGCCCTAAACGTAAACCGTTAATGCGGTATTGTTCAATGGTGTCTTCGTTGTGGATTGCGCTGAGTAAACGCTCGTAAGCAATGTGTAATAATGCCATTCCCGGCGCTTCATAAATACCACGAGATTTCGCTTCAATAATGCGGTTTTCAATTTGATCTGACATACCTAAACCGTGGCGACCACCAATGCGGTTTGCTTCAAGGAAGAGTTCCACTAAATCGCTAAATGATTTGCCATTTAACGCCACTGGCACGCCTTCTTCAAAGCGTACGGTTACTTCTTCAGGTTTGATTTCTACGTCTTCACGCCAGAATGGCACGCCCATAATTGGGTTTACAATGCGAATGCCACGGCTTAATAATTCTAAATCTTTCGCTTCGTGCGTTGCTCCAAGCATATTGGAATCTGTTGAGTAGGCTTTTTCTACCGACATTTTGTATTCAAAACCATTCGCGATTAAGAATTCAGACATTTCGTGGCGGCCGCCAAGCTCTTCAATAAAACGGTTATCTAACCAAGGTTTGTAAATTTTTAAATGTGGATTGGTTAATAAACCATAGCGATAAAAACGTTCAATATCGTTGCCTTTGAAGGTACTACCATCGCCCCAGATATTTACATCATCTTCTTTCATTGCAGAAACCAACATTGTGCCAGTTACCGCACGGCCTAATGGCGTGGTGTTGAAGTAGGTTGCGCCACCAGTAGAAATATGGAATGCACCACATTGGATTGCAGCAATCCCTTCGTGCGCAAGCTGGCTGCGACAGTCGATTAAACGTGCGTTTTCTGCACCGTATTCCATCGCTTTGCGTGGAATCGCGTTGTAATCTTCTTCATCGGGCTGACCTAAATTTGCGGTATATGCGTAAGGAATCGCGCCATTTTGACGCATCCAAAGCAATGCTGCACTGGTATCTAATCCGCCTGAAAAGGCAATCCCAACTTTTTGCCCTACTGGAAGGCTTTGTAAAATCGTGTTTGACATAGTAATACCTTATGGTTTTATTTAAGTTATCGTTTGCGTGATTTTAAATCGGCTTATTATCAATGAAATTGCCTTTAAAGTCTATGCGATATTAAAGAGATTTTTCTTGCTCTGGGATCATCAAATCTGGATCGGGATATTGATAAACAAAATCCAACTCTTGGCAAATTTTATTACCCTCAATAATCCGCTTAGGATCATCAGAAGAACATACAAAGTGCGGTGCAATTAGCCCCAGTTTTTCCGCCATTTGCCCGTAATATTGTGCTTTGGGCGGGTGATGGGGTGCAGAAAGATGATACAACCGCTGTCCGCTTGGCGTTTCAAGTAAAAGCTGAATGGCGCGTGCGCAATCATCAATATGCACTAAATTCACTGGCGTGTTGCCCTGCTGTACTTCTTGTTTATTTGCCAATGAATAGACAGGGTGCCGATCTGATCCAACCAGTCCAGCAAAGCGGATAATATCACAATCCACATTCGGCAATGCCGCCAACCATTGTTCAATTTCCAGCAAGCCCTGCCCGATTTCACTGTCTGGCTGTGGGATCTGCGTTTCATCAAAATGCCCATTTTGCATCGGAAAAACAGAGCTAGAGCTAATAAAAATAAAATGCTGAACGCCGTGATTTAACGCTTCATTCACCAGATTTTTGATGCCCTGCACATAATCCTGCACATTGAAGAAATATTGACTTGGCGGAATGTTGATGACAAGGCTGTCCACCGCCAACAGCACCGATAAATCATCAGGATCAGCGTTAATTTCAGGCTCCAGCAACAAATGATAGGTTTCAAATCGCATTAAACGCATTTGCTCCACTTCATCGTGCGTGCGTTTCGTGCCTTTTACCGTCCAGCCTAAATGTTTTAAATGGCGCGCAAGGGGCAACCCCAACCAACCTAATCCAACGATTGCAACAGATCGCATATTACCTCAATTATCAAATTATCGTGCGGTAAATTCTAGCCGAAAAAGCACCGCACTTAAAAATAATTTGCTTGCAGATTCATTATTTCGTCAATAAATCCAACGCTTCTTGGTATTTATCCACGGTTTTTTGAATGACATCTGCGGGAACTTTTGGCGCTGGGGGTTCTTTATTCCAACCGCTGTTTTCTAGCCAATCGCGGATAAATTGTTTATCGAAAGACGGGGGATTGACGCCTTCTTGATAGGTATCTACCGACCAGAAACGGCTAGAATCTGGCGTTAGCACTTCGTCCATTAAGGTGAGCGTGCCGTTTTCATCTAAACCAAATTCAAACTTGGTATCACAAATAATGATGCCTTTAGTCAGTGCATATTCTGCCGCCGCTTTGTAAAGGGCTAGCGCTTTTTCTTTCACTTGGGCTGCCAGTTCTGCGCCAATCAATTGTTCACATTCTGCATAACTGATATTGATGTCGTGATTGCCCACTTCTTCTTTGCTTGACGGGGTGAAAATGGGTTCAGGCAATTTGCTCGCTTCTTGCAAACCTTTTGGTAATTCCAAGCCACAAATCGTGCCTGTTTGTAAGTAGTCTTTTAGGCCGCTTCCTGTAAGGTAGCCGCGCACGATAGATTCAATTTTAATCGGCGTTAAGCGTTTACAGACAACCGCGCGATCTTTGACTAAATCCGCTTCTGCTTTTGGTAACACATCATACACCGTATCGCCAGTGAAATGATTCGGCATAATTGAGGCTAATTTGTTAAACCAAAAATTGGAAATCTGGGTAAGAATTTCGCCTTTACGCGGAATGGGATCATCTAAAATTACATCAAATGCAGATAAACGATCGGTGGCAACCATCAGCATTCGTTTATCGTCAATTTCATAGAGATCGCGCACTTTGCCCGAATAGATTTTTTTTAAACTTAGCTCGCTCATTTTGGCCTCTTTTTAATTCGTGAAAAAACTGTTGCATATTGTACCGCACTTTTCCCCTTTTGAAGCAAACGATTGCTTAATTTTTTTCATTCAGGGAAAAATCGTGCAAAGACAAAATAAAAGATTGAGAATAGGCTAAATATCAGGGAAAATAGAGCCCATTTTTTGACGATATACTTAGAGAACAATGTCTTTGAACGATTATCCACAACAAGTTAATAAGCGCAGAACCTTTGCAATTATTTCCCACCCCGATGCGGGTAAAACCACCATTACGGAAAAAGTATTGCTTTACGGAAATGCCATTCAAAAAGCTGGCTCAGTAAAAGGAAAAGGCTCGGCCCAGCACGCTAAATCCGACTGGATGGAAATGGAAAAACAACGGGGAATTTCCATTACCACCTCCGTAATGCAATTTCCTTATAACGAATGCTTGGTGAATTTGCTTGATACCCCCGGACACGAAGATTTCTCGGAAGATACTTACCGCACTTTGACCGCGGTAGATAGCTGCTTAATGGTCATTGACAGTGCAAAAGGGGTGGAGGAACGAACCATTAAATTGATGGAAGTTACCCGTCTGCGCGACACGCCAATTCTCACGTTTATGAATAAATTAGACCGTGATATTCGTGATCCGATGGAATTATTGGACGAAGTGGAAAGCGTGTTAAATATCCATTGTGCGCCTATCACTTGGCCAATTGGTTGCGGAAAACTTTTCAAGGGTGTGTATCATTTATACAAAGACGAAACCTATCTTTACCAAACAGGACAAGGGCATACCATTCAGGAAGTGCGCGTGGTGAAAGGCCTTGATAATCCTGAGTTAGATGAAGCCGTAGGTTCAGATTTAGCGCAACAATTACGCGATGAATTAGAGCTGGTGAAAGGTGCGTCTAATGAATTTGATCTGCCACTCTTTTTAAGTGGTGAGCTAACTCCTGTGTTCTTTGGAACGGCATTGGGTAACTTTGGTGTTGATCATTTTCTTGATGGCTTAACCCAATGGGCGCCCGCGCCACAAGCTCGCCAAGCGGATACACGTATTGTAGAAAGTAGCGAAGAAAAATTGACCGGATTTGTATTTAAAATCCAAGCCAATATGGATCCTAAGCACCGCGACCGTGTTGCGTTTATGCGTATTGTTTCAGGTAAATATGAAAAAGGAATGAAATTGCGCCACGTTCGTATCGGCAAAGATGTGGTGATTTCTGATGCACTCACCTTTATGGCTGGCGATCGCACTCACGCAGATGAAGCCTATGCAGGCGATATTATCGGCTTGCATAACCACGGAACAATCCAAATTGGCGATACCTTTACCCAAGGGGAAGAATTAAAATTCACTGGCATTCCAAACTTTGCGCCAGAATTATTCCGCCGCATTCGTCTTAAAGATCCGCTCAAACAAAAGCAATTACTCAAAGGTTTAGTGCAGCTTTCCGAAGAAGGTGCGGTACAAGTTTTCCGCCCATTAACTAATAATGATTTAATTGTTGGTGCGGTTGGGGTGCTACAGTTTGATGTGGTAGTTGCGCGCTTAAAATCGGAATATAACGTGGAAGCCATTTACGAAACGGTAAATGTTGCCACTGCACGTTGGGTGGAATGTGATGATGCGAAGAAATTTGAAGAATTTAAACGCAAAAATGAACAAAATCTCGCCCTAGATGGGGGGGATAATCTCACTTATATTGCGCCAACAATGGTTAATCTCAATCTTGCCCAAGAGCGTTATCCTGATGTCGCGTTCTTTAAAACAAGAGAACATTAAAAACTAAAATGGGAATAAATGATTACTACTTTTTGTATAAAGATTAATAGTGTTCTTAGTTACAATGTGTCAATTCAGGGCTATCTAAGGGATAACCGGTAATGGCTTTCTCTAGAGTAGCGAATGCGAATGTTCTTAAATTCACGGCCATCTGGGAGATGACCGCATTGATGTAAAACGCGTGAAACCTGAAATCAGAGTTTCAATTCACGGCCATCTGGGAGATGGCCGGCAAATTCATCTTTAGTGCCGGTATCGCCAATCGGTTTCAATTCACAGCCATCTGGGAGATGGCCGATTTGTTGCAAGATAGAAATATAGCCGTCTTGCTGTTTCAATTCACGGCCATCTGGGAGATGGCCGCCAATCCTTGTGGCGTTTGCGAACATTGTAAAGCTGTTTCAATTCACGGCCATCTGGGAGATGGCCGCCTAAAAGAGCGGTGGCGGATTGCGTAGTAACCTGTTTCAATTCACGGCCATCTGGGAGATGGCCGAGCACCAAGCCCTTTTCATATCTGGAGCGATGGTGTTTCAATTCACGGCCATCTGGGGGATGGCCGAACAGCTAGCGAACCGCACAAAATATCTCAAAAAAGTTTCAATTCACGGCCATCTGGGGGATGGCCGTCACAGTCTTATCACGCGGTAAAACAGCTTATAGGTTTCAATTCACGGCCATCTGGGGGATGGCCGTCTTCGGTTCTGAGGGTAACTTTATTGATTTTGCGTTTCAATTCACGGCCATCTGGGAGATGGCCGACCCAATTTCAAGCCCTGACCATTGGAGTGATTGGTTTCAATTCACGGCCATCTGGGGGATGGCCGATTGAACCGTGGGCTAGTATTTATGAGAAAAGAAGTTTCAATTCACGGCCATCTGGGGGATGGCCGCTGAACCCTGTTAAAAATCACGCCTTAACTGGTGTTTCAATTCACGGCCATCTGGGGGATGGCCGAGCTTGTGGGTGATGATGTTGCTCAATTTGTTTATGTTTCAATTCACGGCCATCTGGGGGATGGCCGTTGAGAATAAATTTCAAGCCGAAGCGACACTAAAACGTTTCAATTCACGGCCATCTGGGGGATGGCCGTGGGGTGGGGCTTAGAACTAAAACTAAACAAGAGGTTTCAATTCACGGCCATCTGGGGGATGGCCGTACTAAAACGCATTATCTAATCGTATAATTTAATGTTTCAATTCACGGCCATCTGGGGGATGGCCGGGCATCAAATAATTGCAAGTATACTAGATAACGGGTTTCAATTCACGGCCATCTGGGGGATGGCCGGCAATGCTTCTGATTTTGATTTTTCAATTTTATATGTTTCAATTCACGGCCATCTGGGGGATGGCCGTCGTACAGTATTAGCATTAGCACGAGGTCGTCAAGTTTCAATTCACGGCCATCTGGGGGATGGCCGCAACAATAAAAAGGCTACAATCAAAGCAAAGAGAGTTTCAATTCACGGCCATCTGGGGGATGGCCGTTGCAAAAATCGCACGGCTTAACAAATAAAACCTTGTTTCAATTCACGGCCATCTGGGGGATGGCCGTAGACCGCGTGGCGGTTGATGTATCAGACATCAGCGTTTCAATTCACGGCCATCTGGGGGATGGCCGAACTTTTTATAGTTTTATTATAACGTTTCAATTCACGGCCATCTGGGGGATGGCCGCGGCGGGGCGGTTTGGGCAGCACACCCCCTAAGGGTTTCAATTCACGGCCATCTGGGGGATGGCCGTTACATTAATTAATACTTTTTTCCGTTATCTATTCTGTTTCAATTCACGGCCATCTGGGGGATGGCCGGTCAGTATTATGACTATGTGCAGGGTAGTGATACAGTTTCAATTCACGGCCATCTGGGGGATGGCCGGGCTTGCCCGCTTTGCTTTTGTGTTGATGATAGGATGGTTTCAATTCACGGCCATCTGGGGGATGGCCGGCGTGTAAAGACTCTATTGAGCTTATTGAAACAAGTTTCAATTCACGGCCATCTGGGGGATGGCCGAGGGGATTGGCATAACCATTATAGCTCACAATCTGTTTCAATTCACGGCCATCTGGGGGATGGCCGGTACAAATCATATTAGTGCTAATGCAATAACTACTGTTTCAATTCACGGCCATCTGGGGGATGGCCGGGTGCAATCGCCACAATAAACGATTAAAACTAACGGTTTCAATTCACGGCCATCTGGGGGATGGCCGGTTAAATGATGGCGAATTAATGCTAGCAATTGCCGTTTCAATTCACGGCCATCTGGGGGATGGCCGTATGGATTTTAAAGAATTTTTAAAGCCACTAGTAGTTTCAATTCACGGCCATCTGGGGGATGGCCGTATGGATTTTAAAGAATTTTTAAAGCCACTAGTAGTTTCAATTCACGGCCATCTGGGGGATGGCCGTTATATTACTGTAATATATTACGCCAAGACTTAAGTTTCAATTCACGGCCATCTGGGGGATGGCCGCTTTTGTTTTTTATTTTGGTATAATTATCATCAATGTTTCAATTCACGGCCATCTGGGGGATGGCCGCGCCAACCGAAACCATTGCAATATCCATTAGATGTTTCAATTCACGGCCATCTGGGGGATGGCCGAGCACAGGGAAAAAATATAACAAAAATAAGGCGTTAACCTTATTATTTCGCTAATCATTCTTTTCTGTGCGAGGACGGATTATAGCATAATCATTGCTGAATAAAATTTAGAATTAATTATTTGATTTTTAAAGAACAATGATACTTCGCTAAGCTAGCAGGAATTTGATGAGAACAGCAGGTTAGCGATTATAGAATTATGGCATCTTGGAAAATATCAATTGATGGTTTGGCGCCGTGATGCTCTACTTTTCTGCGCCATTTACTTCCTAAATGGTAAAAGCGTAAACTATCAGTTTCAGGGTTATAGGTATCCAATAGTTTAGATTTTAATACCACCCATTGATCTGGGGCGATATCACATTCAAACACGGAATATTGCACGCGAACACCATAATCAAGACAATGTTTCGCAATACGGCGCAAACGCGCTTGGCCCTGTGGATCATCAAGAGAAATATCATAAGTAATCAGCATTAACATATTGTTATCCTAACGCATTAAAAATGGAGGATATTGCGCTAAATCACCGCGTAAATGCCGTGCCAGTAGCATTGCTTGTATATGAGGTAATAATCCTATTGCAACATCTTCCTGCAAAAATGGGTGAAGTATTTTTTCCTGTTTCTTCGCTTGCCAAGCTTGAAATAGGCTTTTTCGCATTTCGGGTTTCAAATTAACTGCACCGCTGCTTTCTTTTACAAAATCACTTGGTTTAATTTGCCCACGGTTAATTAGGCTTAATACGGTTCTATCCACCAACCAAGCACGAAATTCTTCCAATATATCTTGTGCTAAACTATCTCTGCCCGGACGATCAGCATGTAAAAAGCCAACTTGCGGATCTAGCCCCACACCTTGCAAAGCACCACTAATTTCCTTACCTAAAATACTATATAAAAATGATAACAGCGCATTCACTTCATCACGCGGTGGACGGCGTGAACGTCCGTGAAAAATAAAACCGTTCTTATCCCGCAATAAATGATGAAAAACACTAAAGTAACGAGATGCAGCTTCGCCCTCAATACCACGAATAGTCTCCAACTCGTCAGCTTGCTTAAGCTCCCTTAAACGTGCATTTAAACCATAAATAGCCTGTTGAATTTCTTGATTTTCACCATAATTTCTCAACTGCCGTTGTAAAACGCGCTTAGATGATTGAATTTTAGCCGCGATAATATGACGAGCAATGGTGGTAGGTTTTTCTGCGGAATAGTGATATTGCGCTCGACGTAATAATACATTTCCACTTTGTCGGCCTTGTAAGCGCCCTAAATAGCGTCCATTTTCAGTGAAAAAGGCAAGATTTACATTATTTTCGCCACAAAATCCCATTAAAAATGGAGATACTAGCACATTACCAAAACAGAATATGTGTCCGATAGAATGAATAGGAAGCTGTGCCACTTTTTTACGCTCTTGTTCAATCACAAGCGTTTCTCTTTCTTTATGCAAATAACTGCCTTGTGTCGTAATATAAATGGTATTTTGTAGTTTTTTCATCGTAAAAATTCACCTAATTAAGATTAAAAAACTCATCATTTTTATACCGCACTTTGCTTTTATTCTTTCTCATCAAACAACCTTTTGATATAAGATTGCGATTTATCTTTTTCCAATAATGCAGGCTGGCAAAGTTCAATTAAGGAACAAGCCTTACAGTGTTTTCCATATTGTGGTGCAGGCGTTATGCCGCTTTCTAACAATGCTTGTACATTCGCAATGGTATCTAATGTTCTCTTTCTTAATTCAGCTGAAAACAAAACAGGTAAGCGATGTCGCGTTTGTAAATACCATATCGCCCCTTCCGTAATAGACTGCCCTGTCATTTCTTCTAAACATAATGCTTGAGCGCAAAGTTGAATTTCATCAATAGGTTCAAGTTTAGGTTTGCCACGTTTATACTCTATAGGCTTTAATTGACCTGAGCTAAGATCTTGCTCTACGAGATCCAAAATTCCCGCTAATCCAAGCTGTTGCGCGCAAACATGTACGGTTCGCTCAAAACGAATTCCCTTACGGCTTTCAGGCTCGCCTGAATCGACACGCTCGTGCAAGGTTCTTCCTTGTGCCGTAAGCAAGTTTTCTTCCCACGCTTGCTCGTTATGGATTAACGCACATTGGCGTGGGCAGAATGCATAATGCTGTAATGCCGAAAGGGAAACGATATACATTGGTTAAATTAATTCTTCAACCGTTACGCCTGTTAACCCATCAGTATTCACTGAGATACGGTAATCATCAAATGACTGTGCAGGCATTGCCATATCACCATTCACACGTTCTACGGTGACTCGCTCAAATAATTTATGCGCTGGCTGATTGCCTAAGGAGTCTTGATGTTTAAATACCACCAGTTTGCGTGCTACCATTTCACCACGCGCGGCAGAATGATCGTGTTCAAACATTAGCTGTAAAGCCTGCCATAACTTCTGTAAATCGTCATCACTAAAGCCCGTTTTCTCTGCTAATTTTGCAGAAATAAAGCCGTGTACACGATAAAGTCCGTAAGGAACAATGGCTTTACGCCCCATAGTACGTTCTTTTTCAAGATCTTTCTCATTGGTTACTGCCATACGCGTAATAGAAAGCTCCACTGGAACAATTGGATCGATTGATTGTGCAAAGGCAAATTGCACTGGACCACGAACTTGACCGCTATTAACTTCAGTCGTCATTACTGCACCAAAACTACGAACATCAAAGAAATTTTTGCACATCCACGCGGTAATTTCGCGTGCTTTGACTTCATCTTTCGGTAGTTTTTTCGCTTCAGGCTTAATAGACAATGCTTCATAAGCACGTTTATTTTGTAAATTCAACACGCTTTTTTCTTTCACATAAATCTCGTAGCCTGGCTCATTTTCATAGCATAATTCAATAAAATTACGGATCTTACGTTTTAAACAAACATCTGTAACCAAGCCTTTGCTGGTTTCAGGATCCATACGCGGTAAATTTCCTGCATCAGGATCACCATTTGGATTCCCATTAGTAACATCAAAAAAATATACAAATTCATAACGATTCTGGATAGTCATTTTTTACTCCTTGATTGATTCGGTTTCATCAGCATTGACTTTTTTGCTGAAATAACGTTCTTTTTCTTGATAATAGCCTAATGCAAAGCGTCCTTGTTCCTCAATATTCAAATGACGCGGGAAAACGGTTGGTAATTTTGCTAAAATTGCAGCAAGCTCCTTACTTAAATTAATCGCCATCCCCACTTTGTCTTTCTTTAAGCGAGAAAAATGATGCTGAGCCCCTTTCAGAAGACGTGGGAAAACTGAATACGGCACAGTAGATGCCGAGGCATAATAACGATCGACAATATTTGCATTGAGATCACCCAACGCTTGGTATTGAACGCGTTCTAACAACGCAAACAATCGCCCAAGAAGATAAGCTGTATGATCATTATTTTCATCTAATTCCATAGGAACTCCTTGTTTTATCAAACCTTTTCTAAATCGCCGCTGAAGTACGGCTTTAACCATTGCAATTCTTAATCCTGTTATTTGTCCATCCGCTCTAAATCGCATCAGTAATTGAGATAATAAATTCATCGGATAAAGACTATCAGTAAAAATAGCTCGAGCCAGCTCCCCTGCGAGTACTGGGGAAATATTCTCAGATTTGCCTTTGCCAACGCGATCTAATGGCGTTGTTTGCAATAATAAACGCCAAATAGAAGGTGGCGTTTTCCAAGGGCGAGGATTAAGCGCAAGATCCTGCCAATGCATCGCTAAGTTATTGGCCAGCTCGCCAAAATTGGTCTCCAACCAAAAACGAATAGAAATTCTTGAGGCATTGGGCGCTAAACCTAAAATGAAAAAACGGGTATTCGGCGCTATTCCTGGATTAATCTCTTGCAAAGGTCTGCCTTTACTCATTTTTTCTAGCATATCAAAAATAGGGCTATTCTCTTGCTCATCATCAGGTGGTGTCAAAAAACTAGCAAAGAATTGTTCTGCCAGCTCCGCTTGTTCAACATCCTCTGCTTCCGCCCAAAAAACGGTACTTGTATCGCCAATCATTAAATGATGATGTTTATTGCGTAATAAATAATTTAACGCTGTGGTATAAGCAAATGCAGCTTGTTCTGAAACAGGCGCATTATCACCTTGATCCTTATTAAAAGAAGTAAAGGCATCTTTATTGAAAGAAATTATCGAACCTCCTGAGCTTTGCCCTCCCTGTACCCCTTTAACTGAAGGGTGCAAGCGAGCAATAGGCGCTTTTTCCCCCGTAATTAAACAAATTCCTTCCGTCTTATCATTCGTGGATAATAAACCTGTCCATAAATTTTGTGCTTCAATACTTTGGTGAATATATTCATTTTCACCATCTAGTTTAAATACAACATTGGCATCTAATATTTCAATAGGGCAAAGAGAGTCTGTAAATTTTTCAGGATCCCAAGTTGTTAAGAATTTCATCAAGGCTTGCAAGCCTTTATCTTGAGTATCCACTAATGCTTCTAAATGAAACTGTTTGAACGCATCGAAAGTATGACGAGACAGCAACGCTGGCTGCACTTTCGCACTGGCTTTATCCTGATTGGTTTCCACCCCAAGCACATAAGCCGTTTTATCCCATAAGAAAAAAGGATTTGGTGTTGTTCCAGGACGTTTAAAAGAATTCGGTACTCGTATTAACTTCGGTCTTGGCTTTTTGTCATCCGTCAAATTAGGAATGACATCAACCAACTCTCCCTTTGGATTTAGCACTAAAATATAGCCAATTTTTTCTTCACTAAATCCATAAGAAGGGACTTTAGGTTCACCGGTATCACGATCCTTTTGTGCAGATAAACGTTGATAATAACGAACAAGCGATAATAAAATCACGATACCACCTCCTCGGCCATAAAAGGCGGCACCGTAATAATGCCATCTTGCATTTTGGCTCTAAAAAAGTGCGGTGTATTTTTATGCTGAAAATCAATATCGTGCAACATCCAACCTAAATCGCGCTGACGATCATCTTCCTCTAACAAACATTCTGGTAATGCTTCACCTTCATTAATAAAGGCAAATTCAGCAGGAAACTCCCTCACTCCCATACAAGGTTGTTGGAAGCATTGTCCTTTCATCGCTCGGCGTTTAAACATCTCTAAATGCTTGGTTAGATTATCACTTTCGCCCGCTTTATCTGTCATTACAATATGAGCTTCAATAACATAAGCAACATTTTTTAATACAGTGGCGGCACGTTGTTGACGATCTTCTTCAATGATAGTATAAAGTCCTTCAACACTTTTACGTTTCATTGCCCCATTTACTTTAGTGGCTGGCAGCTTACTCCCCAATTCATTTCTGCGAATAGATTCAAACTGGATAGGTTTCAGCACATAGATCTTATCTATCACCCAGTTTATTGCAGGCTTCCAATGGATCGCTGATAATATCCCCCGCGCAGCTGAAGGGGTTATCACATCATAAGATACCCGTTCCACCTTCATTTCTGGGCGGGTGAAACAGGCATAGTCCCCCCAAATATGTAATCTCACTTTATTTTTCATCCACTACTCCATTTATTCTATGGTTATGCTATGGCAACTTACCAAGCACAATTTTCCGCAGCAATAAATTCTGGCGTATCCCAATTTAATCCAGAATGTTCACTATATAAATCCCGATTAATCAAATAATAAAACTGCTCACCGAAACGCTCTCTATTGATTAAATCAAGCGCACCACGCTGATAAAGTGCGGTCAAAATTTTCTCAGAAATTTGGATCGTATAGGGTTGTAACTTGCGTAAAATCCCCCCAATTTGTTCGACATTTTGCAGGCTATCGATAAGTTTTTCGGCCTCTTCATTAAAAGGAATAATCAAAGGCACAAGATGGCTTTGAATCATTTGAAATTTTTTCGCCATGGCTTCAAAAGGGAAATTTAGCCTTGCATTATGGCAATCTGCTAAAATGCCTGCTTTATCGAGTTCACTCCCCTTTGAAGCATAAACCTGCTTGAAATAATTTAAAATAGCATCTGGTGCAAGTAAATCGGACTGATGTAAGCGTACAACTGAGCGCATACAGGCCGAAAGTACGTTTAACTCCGCCGGCGGCTTCCACTGCTCTTCAGGCTTAAAAATAAAAACTAAACTTTCGCTCTGCGCCCGTTTACCCTCGCGATTACAACGTCCTGCCGCTTGAGCAACGGAATCTAAGCCTGCTTCCGCACGCATTACCAGCGGGAAATCGACATCCACACCCGCCTCAATTAAAGATGTTGAAATCACCCGACAAGGTTTGCCTTCTTTCAAGCAATGACGAATCTCATCAAGTATTTGTGTACGATGTTTAGCACACATCAAGGTGGAAAGATGAAAACATCCCGCCAAGGATTTCGCTAAATGATACAAATGCTGGGCGTGCTTACGATTATTGACAATAATCAGAATTTGTGAATTTTCAGTTAAATAATTGAGTAAAGACTCATCTTTTTGTTCACCAATATGCTGTACAGTGGTACGCGCCAATCGTTCAAATAATTGCTCAGGATTTGGCGCAATTTCGCGTAAATTCTCAAATCCTTTATAGAAACCGTGTTGCTGATGAATCGCAGGTTGAGTCGCGGTACACATTACCACCGAACAGCGATAATTACGCGCAAGTTCATCAATTGCTGCCATAATCGGACGTAATAAATTGAGCGGTAACATTTGTGCTTCATCTAAAATAATCACACTTCCTGTAATATTATGTAGTTTACGGCAACGAGATGAACGATTTGCAAATAAAGATTCAAAAAATTGCACCGCAGTGGTTACCACAACAGGCATATCCCAATTTTCAGAAGCTAAGCGCAATTTATCTTTGCTATGTTTATCCGCCAATTTTTCGTCATCAAAGGTACTATGGTGCTCTAACACCGCTTTCTCACCAAGATCACCAAATGCCTGACGAAATTGTGCGGCATTTTGCTCAATAATACTCGTAAAAGGAATCACATAAATAATACGGCGAAGTTGGTAAATCTTGGCGTGCTCAAGAGCAAATGCCATTGACGTAAAAGTCTTTCCACCACCAGTTGGTACGGTTAAAGTAAAGAGTCCAGGTGGTAGTGAGGCTTGCTGTACAGCATAATCAAAAATCTGACTACGCAATTGATTCAGAGCAGAAGGTTTCTGATTAGCTGAAGATTGTCTAAATTTTGACTGAATAAATTGATTGAAATGATGCTGTAAGGTAATAAGATCAGGATAATCACCCCGCTCAATGGAAACATTTTTCCCTTTGGCATAAAAAGCCTCTGTTTCTAAAAAATCTGCATCAACCAAACAAGAATAAAGCATTCGGGTAAAAAAAGACAAAGAGAAAAATTGCTCTGTTTTTGATGGTGTGATAGCAGGAAAAGAAAGTTTATCGGCTAACGGAATTTCATCTTGCCAAGCCTTATCTAAAGCAGGAATGATATTTTCTAAGCGCTGCGCTAAGGTTGTTAAATCCCCTTCTCGCGAACCATTCGCTAACCCAGCGTGATGCCCTGCAATACAAAATGCCATCAGCCAACCGAGTTGAGGGTATTTTTCTACGGCTAATTTAGCTCCAGCAGTTGAATGATCAACTCTCGGTCCACCACGCAAACGCGCTTGATATGGCTCACTATACTTACCAAAATCGTGTAGCAATCCCATATGATATGCAATCTCTTGAGCGCCAAAGTATTGCGCAAAGTCAGCTGCCATTTTCGCAACATTGATCAAATGATCACTTAACAACTGCCAATCTTTCTCTGTCGGATCTTCTGTTGAATGTGCGAAAAAAACCATACACGCTACCGCTTTAAAATGCTCATCATTAGACGGAAGTATATAAAAATCCCCTTATCTTTCAATCAGTAAAACAAAATTTTGTGATACATTTCACATTGTTTTTGAAAGTGCTTAAGTTTAAGCTAGGGAAAACGTAAATTACGCGGCAGAACGGAAAATTATAGATATAAAAAAAGCCGCTCTTGGCGACTATCTTATTGATTTAATTATGCTTTAAAATGGTGCCCGAGGGCGGACTTGAACCGCCACGACTCGAAAGTCGAGGGATTTTAAATCCCTTGTGTCTACCGATTTCACCACTCGGGCGTTGGAGCGGGAAACGAGGCTCGAACTCGCGACCCCGACCTTGGCAAGGTCGTGCTCTACCAACTGAGCTATTCCCGCATAATTAGCTAACCATCCGGCCTTGCTAAACAACGAGGTGCATTTTACGGATTTACGCCGATTAGTCAAATAGAAATTTCTTACTTTGTGTTTGATTGACTAAAAAAAATTCACTTTCTATAAATTCGTTTATTTTGAAAGCAGAGCTTGGTGATTTCCACTTCGATATTATTTTTAGCTTAGCTCTTCCACAAAAAAATTGATAAAAAAACACCGCACTTAGTTATCTACCCAAGTGCGGTGTAATTTTTGAGAATTTTATTCTTCTAATAAATTATCTTTTGCGGCTTTGAGATATTGTAGCATTGACCAAACCGTTAAAATCGCGGCGATATATAAGAATACGATACCTGCAATTTCCATTAAAACATTATAACGCCATAGCAATCCGCCTAATGCCAGCATTTGTGAAGCAGTTTTCACTTTGCCAAGCCAAGACACGGCCACTTTGCTACGACTGCCGATTTCAGCCATCCACTCACGCAAAGCAGAAACGATGATTTCCCTTGAGATCATTACAATCGCGGGCAAGGTTACCCAAAAACTGTGTTGATATTCCACCACTAATACCAGTGCGGCAACTACCATCACTTTGTCCGCAACGGGATCGAGAAATGCGCCAAAGGGCGTGCTTTGATTCCATTTTCGTGCCAAATAGCCATCGAACCAGTCTGTAACAGCGGCAACAAAAAAGATCGCAGTGGTTAAAAATGGCGCCCAAGCAAAAGGGAGATAAAACGCCAAGACAAAAAATGGGATAAGCACCACACGGAATAAGGTCAGAATTGTTGGGAAGTTTAATTTCATAGGGCGTAACAATCACAGAAAATAGATAATCGTTGATTATTTTAAAGCATATTTTTCTAATTAGAAAACACTATTTAAAAAAATATCCCTCTGAAAAGAGGGATATTTTTGCTCGAAATTAAAGAGCTTCGATCGCCTGATATTGCGCTTGAACTTTTGCAATCGCTTCTTGATAGCCTTGCATTTTTTCACGTTCTTTCGCAATCACTTGCTCAGGGGCTTTCGCTACAAAGGCTTCATTGCTCAATTTGTTTTCAATACGCGCAATTTCACCGTTGAGTTTTTCTAGCTCTTTGGTTAAGCGTGCTAGCTCGGTTGCTTTATCAATAAAGCCAGCCATTGGAATAAGAAGTTCCGTGTTGCCAACTAATTTGGTTACTGAGAATGGCGCTTCTACCCCATCATTTAACACTTCAACGCTGTCTAATTTCGCCATACTTGCTAATAATGTGCAGTTATCGGCGAGAATTTGTTGCTGTTCTGGCGTTAAATGGCGTAATAGTGCGTCTAAGCCTTTGCTCGGTGCGATATTACATTCCGCACGGATATTACGCACCGCGATAATAATCTCTTTCAGCCAGTTGATTTGCTGTTCGGCTTGCTCATCAAGCTGACTTGGCTCACATTGCGGATAAGGCTGAAGCATAATGGTGTCGCCACTCACGCCAGCAAAGCCTTTCACTTTTTGCCAAATTTCTTCCGTGATGAATGGAATAATTGGGTGAGCTAAACGCAACAATTTTTCCAACACATTCACTAGCGTACGGCTCGCCCCACGTTTTTGAGCATCTGAGCCTTGAGCAAACACGGATTTGGTGAGCTCCAAATACCAGTCGCAGAACTGATCCCAAGTAAATTCATAAATCGCGTTGGCTGCCAAATCAAAACGATATTGCCCAAATGCGGTACGGACAGCTTGGGTCGCTCGGTTAAACGCCGATTGAATCCAACGATCCGCAAGGCTATATTCCACCTCGCCCTCAGACAAATCGAGCTTTTCATTGGTTAGAACGAAACGGCTCGCATTCCACAATTTATTACAGAAATTGCGATAGCCCTCCAAGCGTTTCATATCCCAGTTAATGTCGCGTCCGTTGCTGGCAAGGGCGGCGAGGGTGAAACGCAAGGCATCAGTACCGTGAGCCGCAATGCCATCGGCAAACGCTTTGCGGGTGGCTTTAGCGATTTTTTCCGCTAATTGCGGTTGCATCATATTGCCGGTGCGTTTTTCTAACAAATCTTCAAGGCTGATGCCGTCAATCATATCAATCGGATCAAGCACGTTGCCTTTTGATTTCGACATTTTTTGTCCGTTTTCATCACGGATCAAGCCCGTTACATACACGGTTTTGAACGGCACTTGCGGTTTGCCATTTTCATCTTTGATGAAGTGCATTGTGAACATAATCATTCGTGCCACCCAGAAGAAAATGATGTCAAATCCTGTGATTAACACATCTGTTGGGTGGAACATTTTCAGCTCTTTTGTTTGCTGCGGCCAGCCAAGGGTAGAGAATGTCCACAACGCCGATGAGAACCAAGTGTCTAGCACGTCTTCATCTTGCTTCAGCACCACATCAGAATTTAGCTGATATTTTGACCGCACTTCAGCTTCACTGCGTGCCACATAAATGTTGCCCTCTGCGTCATACCACGCAGGAATGCGATGTCCCCACCACAGTTGGCGAGAAATACACCAGTCTTGAATATCACGCATCCACGAGAAATAGAGGTTTTCATATTGTTTCGGCACAAATTGGATTTCGCCCTCTTCCACCGCTTTGGTCGCCACTTCTGCCAACGGTTTTACGCTCACATACCATTGATCAGTCAGCATTGGCTCAATCGGCACGCCACCACGATCGCCATAAGGCACTTTGAGATCGTGCGGTTTGATTTCTTCCAATAAGCCTAAGGCATCGAAATCCGCCACAATTTGCTTACGTGCGGCAAAACGCTCCATTCCACGATATTTCTCAGGAATTTCAGCCACATAATCCGCTAAGGGTTTGTTGTCCACACCGATGATTTCAGGTTCATCACGAATATCCGCATTCAAAGTCATCACGTTCACCATTGGCAACTGATGACGCTTACCCACTTCGTAGTCGTTGAAATCGTGAGCAGGTGTGATTTTCACTACTCCCGTTCCAAATTCACGATCCACATAATCATCAGCGATAATCGGGATTTCACGATTCGCCAGCGGTAAGATCACGGTTTTGCCGATAAGAGATTGATAACGCTCATCTTCAGGGTGTACCGCTACCGCCGTATCGCCCAGCATTGTTTCAGGACGAGTGGTAGCAACCACTAAATAATCTTTGCCATCTGTCGTTTTTTCGCCGTTAGCTAATGGATAGCGGAAATGCCAGAGCGAGCCTTTACTTTCCTTATTTTCCACTTCGAGATCGGAAATCGCGGTGTGGAGTTTTGGATCCCAGTTTACAAGGCGTTTACCACGATAAATCAAGCCCTCCTCGTGCAAACGCACAAAGACTTCTTTCACCGCCTCAGACAAGCCATCGTCCATTGTGAAACGCTCACGTTCCCAATCAATGGAGTTACCCAAACGTCGCATTTGCTGGCTGATCGTGCCACCTGAATAGGCTTTCCAATCCCAGATTTTTTCAATAAAGGCTTCACGGCCGTAATCGTGGCGAGTTTTGCCCTCTTCCGCTGCGATTTTACGCTCCACCACCATTTGTGTGGCGATCCCAGCGTGGTCTGTCCCCGCCTGCCAAAGGGTATTATCCCCCTCCATACGGTGGAAACGGATCAGGGTATCCATTAAGGTTTGCTGGAAAGCGTGTCCCATATGCAACGATCCTGTTACATTCGGTGGTGGAATCGCAATGCAATAACTCGGTGCATTCGGGTTTTCATTCGGCTTAAAATAGCCCGCTTCTTCCCAGTGTTTATAAAGTGCTTGTTCTACGGCAGAAGGATCAAAACGATCTGCCATTTCAAATTTTTGTGTCATCTTTGGATCTCTATAATTATTAAATAATATTATTTACATCTTTTTTATGAAATTCATCAATTTTCATAATTAGAAATGAGTAATAATGCAAAGCTTCCTTATAATCTCTATAAATTTCTTCAATATCCCTATCATAGTCAGAAAATTTAACACCTTTATGGACAACTATATTTCTTTCCTTTCCTAAGGATAGAAAAGATCTTTCTCCATTTTTCAACTTAGAGAATTTATTTATTTTTTCCTTCATACAATTACAAAAGTTTTCCCCAAATAACATATAGAAACTATTACAATTATTTTTCTCCCATGAAAATAATGTATGATATTTTCTTGATAAAGCTTGGCAATTAATGAAATTATACAGAATATTATTGTTAGACGAAAAAATTTTCGGAAGGCATTCTAATAAATGCCGTTCGAAGGAATTAGCAACTGATATGACAAAAACCTTACGAAAGACATCTATATAATCTTGCTTTAGTGATACCAAAAATGGCAGTTTTATTATATGAATATCTATATCCGAAATGTTCTTTTGATATTCTTTATACATTTTATCTATACGGGTAAAATAATTATTATCCTTTATACAATTCATAAGCAATCTTTAACCTATTAGAAACATTAACTTTTGATGTAGTTTTCCCCGTTGATGCATCTCTAAAATTTTTATTGCATTTTAGCTTTTCCAAATAGCTATGTTCTATTGATATAGTATTAATATTTTTATTTATACAGGCACCTCTACAAACACCATAAAAAACAGCCTCTAAAAATGTAATACTAACATTATTATTCTTTTCATTATTAAAGCTAAAATCTGAACTTGAGAATTTAGATATTTCACTCATAAATTTCTCCCATAAATTATGGTAAAAAATAATATCTTCGCTCTCTATGCTTTTTAGTGCATTTGCAATATTATTTAAAAAACCTGTAATAGAGTTTTGATATTCTATATAACCATTACCATTTCCTTTTTTTAATATAGAATCATGTCCAGCTAAGAGCATGCCAAAGAGCCTCAAAATAAATTCAACATCCTTCAACCTAAGATCTTCATTATCTTTATTTAAAATATTTTTCCTCCATACAACATTCTTATTCATTTGTTTCATTTTTTCTAAAAACTTAGAACTATATAAAGACATTCTTATTTCTTGTGCATTTAAGTTTACCCCACCACTGTTCAATCTATTGAAGATTTCAAACATAGATTGTACATTATCTTCGGAATCTATTGACGGTTTTATAATCATATTTCTGATTGTAGATAAATCTAATGTTGTTTTATCATCAAAATCTAAGGTAGAGTAAGATTGAGAGTCAAATCTATTTTTATTAGGTGATTGATTTGAATTAAGTTTTAATTTAAAATCACTAAAGCATTTATTATCCTCTAAAAAAGAGCTATCTATAAACTCTCCTTTACTTTTATATTCTTTTAGTTTTAATCTTACTTCTTTATTTTGAGTCTTTGGAAAGCGTCCTTTAACGAAAAAGTAGATTGACATCAATCTTTGTTGCCCATCAATGATAAAAAATTCATTTCTAGATTTTTCATATAAAAACATCTGAGGTATAGGAAGTCCAATTAATAAAGACTCAATTAACTTTGATGCTTTATATATATCCCAAACATAATTCCTCTGAAAATCAGGTATTTTAAATATACCAGCATCAAGAAATGATATTATAGTTGATATATTAAAATCATTCGGTGTTGTTACTAATTTAAAATTTTCTGATGGATATAAACTTTCGCTAGAATCTACCTCATCATTATCAAGTAGTGTTTCTGAATTATTTTTTGTATAGTCATTAAAACTCATAGCTATCCTCATTCATCTTATTCATAAATTACATATTTTTTAGCTTCATATCTAAATGCCAAATTCCATCTTCAAGATAAGTTTCAGATATTATACTAAATCCGAAGAATTTGTAAAAATCCTTCAAATAACTTTGTGCTTGGATTAGCACAGGTTCTGTTGCCCAATGTTGTTGGCAATAAGCCAGCGCTTGTTGCACTAACTCTTTGGCTAAGCCTTTGCCCCGTGCCTGTTGTGCGACTAGCACTCTGCCAATATGAATGCCGTCAGCCTGTGGAATAATTCGGCAATAAGCACAAATTTTACCGTCAAATTCTTGCCAAAAATGCACCGCACTTTTATCCCAGTGATCTACTTCTTGATAGGCACATTGTTGTTCCACTACAAACACGGCGGTGCGTAATTGATAAATCGCAAACAATTCTTCTGTGCTAAGTTGGGCAAAGGGTTTTGCAATCCACGACATTAGGCTTGCTCCGTGCTTAATTGCCAACCAAGCTGACGGTATTGTTTATAACGTTCACGGGCAATGGCTTTTTGTGCTTCATCGCTCGGAACAAAATCGATTACTTGGGTAAAACTTGCCACGAAATCAGGCACTTGAGCTTGTAAGTTAATTAACAGCTCACGGCGTTGTGCGTTACGTTTTCCTGCCCAGCTAATTTCAATGGGCGTGGCATATTGGGTGATTTCGCCCGATAAATTATGCGGCACAAACTCTTCTGGCTCTCTTGCCCATAAGGCTTCATCAAGCCGAAATGCCTGTTCTTCACTTTCGCAACTCATCAGCACTTTTTTGCCTAATCGCCAAGCTTGCACAGCCAAATCACAAGCCAAGGTTTCCATTGCGGACAATGGTGCTTTGGGTTGTGTTTTTTGTAAAATATAAAACTGTGCTTGCTTTGCCATAAAAATGCGTCTTTTGCCTGTATGAAATCAAATTTTTAAACGCATAATTTTAACGAAAAATCCGCGAAATAGAAAACATTAATTTTTGCGCTATTAAAAAATTCAAAAAAATCTTACCGCTCTTTATGATCTATATCACAAAACAAAAAATTCGCCCTGCCCTTTACGTTCCATTCCTACTCCCAAAGTGTTAAACTCAAGGCGTTTTCTTATTATTAATTCAATCATTTGAGGTAACTAGAATGGAATTTCGTATTGAAAAAGACACCATGGGCGAAGTGAAAGTACCAGCCGATAAATACTGGGCGGCACAAACAGAACGTTCGCGCAACAATTTCAAAATTGGCCCTGCGGCTTCAATGCCACACGAAATTATTGAGGCGTTTGGTTATTTGAAAAAAGCCGCTGCGTACGCAAACAATGAGCTAGGCGTATTGCCAATGGAAAAACGCGATTTAATCTCGCAAGCCTGCGATGAAATTTTAGCCCATAAACTTGACGATCAATTCCCTTTGGTGATTTGGCAAACGGGTTCAGGCACGCAATCCAATATGAACCTAAATGAAGTGATTGCTAACCGTGCGCACGTTATCAATGGTGGAAAATTAAGGGAAAAATCCATTATTCACCCAAATGATGATGTCAATAAATCACAATCTTCCAATGATACTTATCCAACTGCAATGCACATTGCCGCCTATAAAAAAGTGGTGGAAGTAACCATTCCTTGCATTGAACGCTTACAAAAAACCTTCGCAGCAAAAGCAGAAGCCTTTAAAGATGTGGTGAAAATCGGGCGTACTCACTTAATGGACGCCACGCCACTCACTCTTGGGCAAGAATTTTCTGCTTATGCCGCACAATTAGATTTCGGTTTGCGTGCATTGAAAAACACCCTGCCACACCTTGCACAGCTTGCACTAGGTGGCACGGCAGTCGGCACGGGCTTGAACACGCCAAAAGGTTATGATATAAAAGTGGCGGAATACATCGCAAAATTCACAGGTTTGCCATTCATTACCGCTGAAAATAAATTTGAAGCCCTAGCCACACACGATGCCATTGTGGAAACCCACGGTGCGTTAAAACAATTAGCAATGTCATTGTTCAAAATTGCCAACGATATTCGTTTATTAGCCTCAGGCCCGCGTTCAGGAATTGGGGAAATTTTAATCCCAGAAAACGAGCCGGGTTCATCAATTATGCCGGGTAAAGTGAACCCAACGCAGTGCGAAGCCCTCACAATGGTTTGTGCTCAAGTGTTAGGCAACGACACCACCATTTCCTTTGCAGGCTCGCAAGGGCATTTCCAACTTAACGTGTTCAAACCCGTGATGGCGTACAACTTCTTGCAATCCGCCCAATTATTAGCGGACGCTTGTGTCTCATTTGATGAGCATTGTGCAAGTGGTATTGAGCCTAACTACCCTCGCATTAAACAACAATTAGAAAATTCCTTAATGCTGGTTACCGCACTTAACACGCATATCGGTTATGAAAATGCGGCAAAAATCGCAAAAACCGCGCATAAAAATGGTACAACATTAAGAGAAGAAGCCATTAATCTTGGTTTGGTTACCCCAGAGCAATTTGACGAATGGGTTCGCCCTGAAGATATGGTGGGCAGTTTGAAATAGGGCTAATTTTAGCATTCATCTAAATGTAAAATGTTGGTGAAGAATATTCTTTTCCAACATTTTTTCTATTTTTATCAGCGAAATCAATGAAACAAGCCATTCTGGCTAAATTTTCCTTTTTGATAAAAAACAATCCTTGACAAACCTTCTTTGTACTAGTTTAATAGTACGCAATTATTTTATGCAACAAAGGAATTCTGATGACAACGCCTTTCCTCCACGTTTTTTTGCAAGAAGTGGGTTACCACAACGATCCCACTGCGGTATTTGCTACCTTGTGCCAAGATCAAAAAAACACATTGTTACTTGAATCCGCTGAAATCAGCAGTAAAAATAGCTTAAAAAGTCTATTATTAATCAATTCAGCGTTAAAAATCAGTTGCTTAGGACAATGTGTTACCTTTACTGCGTTAAATGCAAACGGTGCAGCATTGTTACCTTTGGTGCAAGAAAAATTGCAGCCGATTACTCAGTACCTTTCCCGCCAAGATAACCAAATGATCGCAGAATTTACCCCGTTTAGTCATAATCTTGATGAAGACAGCAAATTGCAAGCCCCAACCATTTTTGATGGCTTGCGTTGCTTAACGGATCTTTACAAAACAAGGAATACACCGATTTTTTTAGGCGGTTTGTTCGCCTATGATTTAGTGGCGAATTTTATTCCAATGGAAAACATTACACTGCAAGATGACGGTTTAACCTGCCCCGACTATGTTTTCTATCTTGCGGAACAGTTGCTCGTTCTCGATCATCAGCAACAGCAAGCTCAGCTTCACAGCTTTTGTTTTAGCGAAAATGCACTCAGTGCAGTAAAACAAAGTGCGGTGCAAATTACGCAAAAATTACAAAAAATTGAACCGCACTTAACGGTTCAACCAGCTTCCACGGAAGTGAGTGTAAACATTGAAGATGAGCCATTTAAAGACATTATTCGCCGCTTAAAACACCATATCAATATTGGCGATGTGTTCCAGATCGTGCCTTCGCGCCGTTTTTCTTTGGCTTGTCCGAATAGCCTTGCCACTTATCGCCAATTAAAAGTGAACAACCCAAGCCCTTATATGTTTTATATGCAGGACGAAGATTTCACCTTATTTGGCGCTTCTCCTGAAAGTGCGTTGAAATATAGCCAAGATTCACGTCAATTAGAAATCTATCCGATTGCAGGATCGCGCCCACGCGGTTTTGATGCCCAAGGCAATATCGATCCTGAATTAGATGCGCGTTTAGAACTGGAATTACGGTTAGATAAAAAAGAATTAGCGGAACATTTAATGCTGGTGGATTTAGCCCGTAATGATGTGGCTCGCGTTTGCCAAAGTGACACACGCCAAGTGAAGGATTTAATGCAGGTGGATCGCTATTCCCACATTATGCACTTGGTATCACGCGTGGTGGGTAAACTTCGTCCTGAACTTGATGCCCTACACGCCTACCAAGCCTGTATGAATATGGGAACGCTCACGGGTGCACCGAAAATCAAAGCAATGCAACTCATCTATCAAGTGGAACAACAAAAACGCCACAGTTATGGCGGTGCGGTGGGCTATCTCTCATCAGACGGCAATTTTGATACCTGCATTGTGATCCGCTCGGCTTTCGTACAAAAAGACGTGGCTTATATCCAAGCGGGCTGTGGTGAAGTGCTAGATTCCGATCCGCAAATGGAAGCCGATGAAACCCGCCACAAAGCTCGTGCAGTGATCCACACCATTATGCAAACCAACCAGCTTGCTCAATAAGGAAAGATTATGGCAAATATTGTATTTTTAGATAATTTCGATTCCTTCACTTATAACTTGGTGGATCAATTCCGCACGCTCGGACACCAAGTGCAAATTTACCGTAACGATTGCGACATTGAGCTAGTGGAAAAAATGGCATTACAGCCCAACAGCATTCTTGCCCTTTCGCCAGGGCCGGGTAATCCGCAAGAAGCGGGCATTTTGCTCCCGCTCATTCAACGCCTAAAAGGAAAAGTGCCGATGATCGGCATCTGTTTAGGGCATCAAGCACTGATCGAAGCCTTTGGCGGTGATGTGGTGCATTCTGGCGAAGTGCTACACGGCAAAGTTTCTAACATTCAACACGATGAACAAGCAATGTTCGCAGGCTTAAACAACCCAATGCCTGTGGCACGTTACCATTCCTTAATGGGGGAAAATTTGCCCGATGAATTTGTGGTGAATGCCGAATATCAAGGCATTATTATGGCAATTCGCCACAAAACCCTGCCGATTTGTGGTTTTCAATTTCACCCCGAAAGCATTCTCACCGTGCAAGGGGGGAAATTGTTAGAAAACTCGGTAAACTGGTTGCTTCACCGCGATTAAGGATAAGGCGATGATTATTGTTTATGGATTAAAAGAGCATATTGCCGCAGGCAAAACACAACTGGCAGAGATTATTTACCATTGCCTAAACTTAGAAATGGACATTCCCAAAGGCAAGCATTTTATTTACTTTCAAGGTGCGGAGGCAGAAGATTTATACCTGCCTAGTGGGCGAAGCGAAAATTTCACTGCCATTGAAATTAATTTAATGCAAGGTCGCACGGAATTTACCAAAAAACGACTAATCAAAATGCTGTTTTGTGAATTAGAAAATAAACTCGGTATCTCACCGATTGATGTTGAAATTACCATCCACGAACAACCCGCCCACTGCTGGGGCTTCCGTGGAATGACGGGCGATGAGGCGAAAGATCTAACTTATAGCATTTATCGCTAAATAATTTTGCATTTTGATTATTATAAAGTGTTAAATAATGCACTCTCGGGTTCCCTTCAGTCTTGCCCGAATGGAAGTTAAATTTTTAGGCGAAAAAAATTGTAATTTTGTGTAGCGAAGCGAAACAAAATCTATTTTTTCGCCGTCCGAAAAATTTAACTGGAATGAGGACAAAAAAGCATAGCTTTTTGAGCGTTGCGTTAGCAACGACCCAATAGGGTGAGCAAGTGAACAAGGTGAACTTGCGAATAATAGCAAGACTGTAGGGTGTGCATTATTCGCTTCGCTCACCCTACGGGCTGTTACCTTCGGTAACATTCAACGCTTTGCGTTGTCTTTTGCCTACTTTGCTTTGCACAAGCAAAGACAAAAAGTGAAACTTTTTGAACGTTGCTTCAGCAACGACCTAATAAGGTGAGATAGTTCGTATTACGAACTATCGAATAAAAGTAGGTCGCCCTTAGGGCGAAAACCTAAAATAGATATATACGATAAAAATTTAAAATAAAATTAACAAAATTCAAAGGAATACCCTATGCAAACCGAACAACTTCTCAGCCAACTTTTTGATAAACAACCGTTAAATCAAGCCCAAACAGAAACGCTCTTTAATGCGGTATTACAAGGGGCATTGAGTAACGAACAGCTCGCCGCCGCCTTAATCGCATTGAAATTACGCGGTGAAACCGCCGAAGAAATCAGCGGTGCTGTGAATGCAGTATTAGCCAACGCTCAGCCTTTTCCAACGCCTGATTATGTTTTTGCTGACATTGTCGGCACGGGTGGCGATGGCGCAAACACCATTAATATTTCCACCGCTTCCGCTATTGTTGGTGCAGCTTGTGGCTTGAAAGTGGCGAAGCACGGCAACCGTAGTGTATCGAGTAAAACGGGGGCAAGTGATGTGCTAACCGCGTTAGGTGTGAATGTGAATATTCCTACGGAAAAAGCCCGCCAAGCCCTTGATGATATTGGCATTTGCTTCCTTTTCGCTCAACAATATCACCCTGGATTTAAACACGCCGTGCCAGTGCGTCAAGCCTTGAAAACGCGTACCATCTTCAATATTTTAGGCCCATTGTGTAACCCCGCACGCCCGAAACATCAATTATTAGGGGTTTATTCGCCTGATCTCATTCAGCCTTATGCAGAAACCGCTGTGCGATTGGGGCATAAACACAGCATTGTGGTACACGGTGCTGGCTTAGATGAAGTGGCCATTCACGGTAAAACAGAAATAGCGGAAATTCGTGATGGACAGATTGAATATTATCATTTAACCCCTTATGATTTCGGCTTTGAGCCACAACCATTAGAAAGCCTACGTGGCGGTGAACCTGAAGAAAATGCCAAAATGTTAACCGCACTTTTACAAGGTAAAGGCAAGGCCGAACACGCCCAAGCGGTCGCAATAAACACCGCACTACTAATGAAATTATTCGGCTATGAGGATCTCAAACAAAACGTTGAAAAAGTGCTTGATGTACTTGCCACAGGCAAAGCCTTTGATACCTTAGTCGCATTGCGTGCGGTAAAATAAGAAAGAGAAAAAACAATGAGCATCAACAACCAAACACCAACGATTTTACAGAAAATCGTGCAAGATAAAGCGCAATGGGTGGACGCGAAATCACGCGCGTTCCCTTTGCAGGATTTTGAAAAAAAACTTGAAAAATCCAACCGCTCTTTTTATCACGCGTTGGCACAAGGCACGCATCAACGCCCTGCTTACATTTTAGAATGTAAAAAAGCTTCGCCATCTAAAGGCTTAATCCGCGCGAAATTTAACCTTGATGAAATCGCTCAAGTGTATAAACATTATGCAGCAGCCATTTCTGTGCTGACGGACGAAAAATATTTCCAAGGGGATTTTGCCTACATTGCGCAAGTACGCAATCAAGTCAGCCAGCCTGTGCTGTGCAAGGACTTTATGATAAGCCCTTATCAGGTGTATCTGACACGTTATCACCAAGCAGACGCTATTTTGCTAATGCTTTCCGTGCTTGACGATGAAACCTATGTCCAGCTCGCCGATTTAGCCCACGAATTGGGAATGGGTGTGCTGACGGAAACCTCAAATCAGCAAGAATTAGAACGTGCCATTGCTTTGAATGCGAAAGTGATTGGCATCAATAACCGTGATTTGCACGATCTTTCTGTGGATCTTGGTCGCACGCCACCGCTCGCTCGCCAAATTCCTGCCGATCGCGTTGTGATTAGTGAATCGGGCATTTATTCCCATCAACAAGTTCAGCAATTAAAACCTTATGTAAACGGCTTTTTAATCGGCAGCAGCCTAATGGGAAGCCTTGATTTGAATAATGCGGTGCGAGCGGTGATTTTTGGCGAAAATAAAGTGTGTGGTTTAACTCGTCCGCAAGATGTGCAAGCGGTGTACAACCAAGGCGCATTATATGGCGGATTGATTTTTGCGGAAAGCTCAAAACGCAAACTTTCGTTGCGCCAAGCGCAAGAACTTGTGACGCAAGCACCGTTGCGTTTTGTCGGCGTATTTCAAAATCAAGAGATTGATTTTATTGTAAAAATCGCCTCGCAGTTAAATCTCTTTGCGGTGCAGTTACACGGTAGTGAGAATGCGGAATTTATCGCACAACTTCGCTCACAGCTACCTGCCCAATGTCAAATTTGGCAAGCCGTTTCTGTTCCCTTAGAAAAACAAAGTGCGGTGAAAATTGAGCCAATTTCTCAAGTTGATCGCTATGTGTTAGACAGCCAGCTCGCGCATCAACAAGGCGGCACGGGGCAAGCCTTTGATTGGTCGCTCATTCCTGCTGAAATCAAAGATAACGCAATGCTCGCTGGCGGCATTAATCAGGAAAATTTAGCCCTTGCCCTATCGCAACATTGCTTAGGGTTGGATATTAATTCAGGGGCAGAAAGCAGCGCAGGCGTGAAAGATGCCACTAAATTAGCGCAATTATTTAAACAAATTTTAGATTATTAAGTAAAAGGAACAATAACGATTATGTCAGAAACGCAACTTAATCCTTATTTCGGCGAATTTGGCGGAATGTATGTGCCAGAAATTTTAGTCCCAGTGCTAAAACAGCTGGAACAAGCCTTTGTGGAAGCACAAGCCGATCCCGAATTTCAAGCAGAATTTCAAGATTTACTGAAAAACTACGCAGGACGCCCTACGGCATTGACGCTGTGCCGTAATCTTACCAAAGGCACAAAAACCAAACTTTACCTAAAACGGGAAGATTTATTACACGGCGGTGCGCACAAAACCAACCAAGTTTTAGGGCAAATTTTGCTCGCTAAACGAATGGGCAAAACGCGCATTATCGCCGAAACAGGGGCTGGTCAGCACGGGGTTGCCACCGCACTTGCTTGTGCAATGTTGGATATGCCTTGTCGGATTTATATGGGGGCAAAAGATGTGGAACGCCAATCGCCAAACGTGTTCCGTATGCGTCTAATGGGGGCGGAAGTCGTGCCGGTGGAGAAAGGATCTTGCTCGCTCAAAGACGCTTGTTGCGAGGCGATGCGGGATTGGTCGGCTAATTATGATACCACTCACTATTTACTTGGCACGGCGGCAGGGCCTCACCCTTTCCCAACTATCGTGCGTGAGTTCCAAAAGATGATCGGGGAAGAAACCAAACGTCAAATTTTGGAAAAAGAAGGACGTTTGCCTGATGTGATTATCGCGGCGGTGGGCGGTGGCTCAAATGCTATCGGAATGTTTGCAGATTTTATTGATGAGGCGAATGTGCGTTTAATCGGCATTGAGCCAGCGGGCAAAGGCATTGCCACAGGGCAGCACGGTGCGCCACTTCGCCACGGCAAAGTGGGGATTTATTTCGGAATGAAATCGCCAATTATGCAAACAGAAGATGGGCAAATCGAAGAATCCTACAGCATCTCAGCGGGCTTAGATTTTCCTTCCGTAGGGCCACAACACGCCCATTTGCACGCTATCGGGCGTGCGGAATATGAAAGCATTACCGATGATGAAGCCCTTGACGCATTCCAAGCACTGGCGAAGCACGAGGGCATTATCCCCGCGTTGGAAAGCTCGCACGCCTTAGCCTATGCGTTGAAATTAATCCAACAAAATCCAGAAAAAGAACAACTCATTGTCGTGAATTTATCGGGACGCGGTGATAAAGATATTTTCACTGTGGACAAAATTTTAACGGAAAAGGGGAAAATCTAATGAGCCGTTTTGAAACCTTATTCGCCCAACTTAACACCAAACAGCAAGGGGCATTCGTGCCATTTGTAACCCTCTGCGATCCTGATTTCGATCGCTCATTTGAAATTATCTGTACCCTTGTGGATAACGGCGCAGACGCACTTGAATTAGGCTTCCCTTTTTCTGATCCCTTATTAGACGGCCCCGTGATCCAAGCAGCGAATAACCGTGCATTAAACGCAGGTTGTAGCACGGCGGAAAGTTTTGCCTTGCTAGCTAAAGTGCGGTCAAAATATCCTGAAATTCCAATCAGCTTATTGCTCTGTGCTAATTTGATTTATGCACAAGGGCTAGATCATTTCTATCAACGCTGTGCGGAAGTGGGCGTGGATGCGGTATTAGTGGCAGATATTCCCCTACTCACCGCCGAGCCTTATATTCGTGCAGCCCAAAAACACGGCGTACAACCCGTTTTCATCTGCCCACCGAATGCCGATGATGCCACCATTCAAGGCGTTGCCCAACACAGCGAAGGCTACACTTATTTAGTGTCCCGTGCAGGGGTAACCAGTGCCGAAAACCAAAGCCACGCAGCGAATTTAGATACGCTAGTAGAACAACTTAAAGCCCACCAAGCACCACCAATCCTACAAGGTTTCGGCATCGCCCAACCTCCACAGGTTAAAGAAACCTTACAACTAGGTGCAGCGGGGGCTATTTCTGGCTCTGCCACGGTTAAAATCATCGAACGCAATTTAGACAACCACGCAAAATGCTTAAGCGAACTGGCTCAGTTTGTGAAAGCGATGAAAGGTGCCAGTTTGTAGAATATTTTGTTATCCACTCCGATAACGGTGCACCTTCCGCTTCATTGCACTAGGCGGCATAAGTTGCTTATCTAAATGGTGGGATTGACTTAGGGATTTATCCTGAACGGCTTAAGCCTGTGCGTCTGAACAAAATGGTCGGCACGAGTGGATGTATAGTAGTTTAAAGGCGAATATTACTCAAGTTGCATTTGACTTGATAGCAAAGCGTGCTAAATAAATTTCGTCAAGGCTACAACAACTATCCTTCACATGAAGGGATTGGAAGAAAAACACCCGCTGCACTTTATCTGCCTTGAACTCATGTTTATACGGATAAAATTGAGCCTTACGTTATGGTAATACAGAACTTCGTAAGATAAAAGGGAGTGGTGAGGCTAAGTGGCTTGATGAGACATATTACCTGACGCAAGTCTTGGCTAATGAACTGGTTGCCTTTATTCCTCATGCAGATAGTGTTTGGCGTATTTATTACCAACAACAGGCAAGTGCCGTTTCTTCGCTGGATTGCAGTGTGAATATTGGATCTAAAAAGTCGATGTGCTTACAGCAAACGATAAATACGAAACTCATTACAAACATACTATGGAGCAAAAAGGCTTCACCATTGCGCTAAATATATCCCTGTGATGCAGGCGATACAAAATACAATGGTAGCAGCGAACACTGCTTGGAGTACTTATTGAAGCAGGTGAAAGCTTAATGAAAGCTAGCAAGTCAGTGATCTAAATATTAAGGTATCTAGCAAAAAATATAGCGAATAAAAAATGGCCATTTAACCCTTTGACCTTTTCGGATAAGCCCTTTCCTCTTGGAAAGCCCCAAAAATCCCTTGGGGGACTTCCCTTTTGTTTTTTCGTAATATTGTCTTGTTTCCAATACAATAAATACACTATGGAATGTTCTTTAAGATGATAAAAAATACTATCAGAGAAAATTGCGTTTTACCAAAAACCATAAATCAAGTGTCAAATTAGCTTGAAATTTATTGCTAATCACCCCATATACAATAAGTCATTTTGTTTAGAAGTGAACTATGAACGATTATGTAAACAACCTTCATCGTGTTTTGTGGATCATTGACACTCGGGAATCAGCATCGCAACGGTATAAACCTTGTTATTTCGCTCAAAAAGCCAAACACGACGTTTTTTCACCAATTATACTTATACTGCGCACAGGTTTACCCCTCTGCGAAAACCACCAAAATAGCTTTTCTTCCCCATCAAGAAAAATTCTCAGAATCCTTATTTTTCAGTGATGATTTGTTTTTCGATTTGCTCAACACGGCTATAAATCACGCCATTCATTAGCTGTGTTTTCACCCGCTCTCCCACTTGCACTTGATGAGTATCAGTAATTGCAATGCCTTGTTCATTTTCAGAAATGGAATAACCACGGGAAAGAATTTTTAGCGGGCTTAATCCGTCCAAGCGTTGGCACAAGGTGGCAAAACGCCCTTGTTTATTTGTCAGCAGTTTTTCTGCGCTAAAATCTAACCGCACTTGTAATTGTTGCAAATGTTGCGCTTGTTTTTGTAAGCGATAAGGCAGCGGATTATTATTCAGCCACTCATTAAGTGCGGTGAAATTTTGCTGTTTTTTTGCCAAATAATGCTGCATTGCGAGCCTTAAACCATAGCCTAGCTGTTGGATCTGGGCTTTTTGCTGATTAAGCTGTTTTTGTGGGTGGCGATTTTGCAAGCGTTGGCTAAGTTGCTGTAATCCTTGTTGTTTCGCGGAAAGGTTGCGTTCCATAGCCAAATGCAAACGCTGGTGCTGTACGGCAATTTGCTGTTGCGATTTTTCCACTGTCCGTTGCATTGCAAATTGCAAGCGGTAAGCAAGCTGTTCTAGCTGGGCTTTTTGTTGATTAAGTTGAATTTGTGGATGACGATTTTGCAAACGCCACACAAGCTGATTTAAGGCTTGGCTTTTTTCATTAAATAGACGATCTAACGCCATTTCTAAACGCTGACGTTTATAGTTAAGCTGTTGCAATAATTCTTGCTGATCACGGCTTACTAATTCTGCCGCCGCAGAGGGCGTGGGCGCACGCACATCGGCCACAAAATCGGCAATGGTAACATCGGTTTCGTGTCCCACCGCGCTGATCACAGGGATCACGGAATTAAAAATCGCGCGCGCCACCGCCTCTTCATTGAAACACCATAAATCTTCTAGCGAACCGCCACCGCGTCCCACAATAAGCACGTCCACTTCTTGACGGCGGTTGGCTAGTTCGATCATTTGTACAATTTCATCAGTGGCTTCTTTGCCTTGCACGGCGGTGGGATAAATCACCACGTTCAGGCTAGGATCGCGCCTCTGTAAAATATGCAAAATATCTTGCAACGCCGCCCCTGTTGGTGAAGTTATCACGCCCACTTTGCGGCTAAAGTGCGGTAGATTTTTTTTCAGATTTTGCGCAAACAATCCTTCCGCAGCCAATTTCATTTTTAAGGCTTCAAATTGCTGTTGCAACAAGCCCTCACCAGCAGGGTGCATACTGTCGATAATCAGCTGATAATCACCGCGCGGCTCGTATAAACTCACACTGGCACGCACCAACACTTGCATTCCATTTTGCGGACGAAACGGCACACGCAGATTTTTCATTCGGAACATTGCGCAACGCACTTGGGCATTTTCATCTTTCAAGGTGAGATACCAATGCCCCGAAACAGGTTGGGTGAAATTGGAAATTTCCCCCGTGAGCCACACTAGCCCAAGCTGCCCCTCCAATAATTGGCGAGCCTGCTGATTGAGCTGTGAAACGGAATAAATCGCACTATTTTCCATTTTTAATCCAACAATACCCAGCCATCATCAAGCCAGTTGCATAGGCTGTCTAACAATAATTCCATTACGCTTTCTTTATCTTGCACGTCAAGCATTAAGGCTTGCAAATCGCCTAAGCCAAGGCTTTCGCCATCTGCTAAACGTTTTAAAATTTGTGCTTCAAGGGGATTGAGTTCATCTAGCCATTCGCCATTGGCATAAATACGCAGCGGCTGCTCGGTGTAAAGCAATTTGCAATTATTATCTTGTGAGAGCAAACAATCTTCCTCCAAAAGCGACCGCACTTCGTCAGGATCGTACTCCCCTTCCGTTGGCAATAATTCGTAACGTCTGCTACTTACTGTGCTTGCTAAGGCTTGTTTAAATAAAGCGTCAAATTGCGGGCTTTCGGCAAGGCTGGCAAGAAATTGTTGTTTAATGGTAGCGATATTTTGCTGTGCCAATAAACCTGTGGGTTGAAGATCTGGGCTAAGGCGCAGTGGAATTAAAAATTCGCTTAGATCCAATTCTAAATTCGGTTGATTAAAGGCTTTGCCCACATTTTCAAAAATATCCGCCAAATTAGGATAACGCAAGCCGAAAGAGAACGTTAGACAATCATCTTGCGCCACGCCATAATGGGATAAACGCGAAGGTACATAAAGCACATCACCGGGTGCAAGTACTTCATCAAGCACCAATTCGCCCATATCATCAAAAATACGGATCGGCTGGTTCGGTTTGAACTCGGTGGTTGGATCGCACCATTTGCCAAGTTGCCAACGGCGGTGTCCGTAGCCTTGCACAAGGAACACGTCATATTCATCATAATGTCGCCCTACTGAGCCACCTTGCGGCGCGTAAGACACCATAATATCGTCCCGTTGCCATTGCGGAATAAAGCCAAAGGCGTTCCAAAGCTGACCTAATTCTGGCAACCATTGTTCCATATTTTGCACCAGCACCGTCCATTGTGTTGGCACATCAGCAAAATCTTCCTCTGCCAGCGGGCTAACGTTGAGTTCCCAATTTTCATCGCTGTTTTGCTTAATTAAGCGTGCGGTAACCTCTTCGCCTTGTGCCAATTCAATAATATCTTCTGGCTCAAACTGCCCCACAATTTGTGGCAGACCATTGCGAATTAATAAGGGTTTCTTTTGCCAATATTCTGTCAAAAATTGTTCTGGGCTAATGTGATCAGGTAAACAAAATTTAATCATCGCCTTGTTCCTCTTGAGTTGAAGATGGTGTTGCCAATTGGGATACAGATTGTTGATCTTGGGCTAATTGTTTTGCGCGTTTTTTCGCTTCTTTTTCAGCTTGCTTTTGCGCTTGCTGTTCTTGCAGCTGCTGTGCCGCACGCTTACGGCGGATCTCTTTAGGATCAGCCAATAACGGGCGATAAATCTCAATGCGATCGCCATTTTCTAGCACATCGGTGAGCTTCGCAGGGCGGCTGAAAATGCCAATTTTATTTTCGCGCAAATCAATTTCACTAAATTGATGCAAAATGCCCGATTGCAAAATCGCTGTTTGCACTGTTGTGCCTTGCTCCATATGCAAGGTTTTCAAAAAATAACGATCAGGCAAGGCATAAGCAATTTCAATTTTTAATTTAGACATTAGGCGTAAACCTCCTTAGCGCGTTGCTTAAACGAATCGATCATTTTGCTGGTAAGATGGGTAAAAATCTGCCCGAATGCCATTGCAATAATCGGATTAGAAAATTCAAAATCCAGTTTTAAGGCAATTTTACAGCACTGCTCATCAATTTCCGTAAATTGCCATTCCCCTTGCAAAAACTTGAAAGGCCCTTCCACCAATTGCATTTGAATACGCTGATTTTCCACCATGGTATTTTGCGTGGTAAAACGCTGGCGAATGCCTGCTTTGCTGATCACCAATTCTGCCGTAAGCTGATTTTGCTGACGGCTTAGGGTTCGGCTTTCCACACAGCCCGGCACAAACTCAGGATAGCGTTCATAATTATTCACCAAATCATACATTTGTTTGGCACTGTAAGGCACTAAGGCACTTTGATTAACACTTGGCATTTTATTTATACTTAGTATTTTTCTCTAAAAAAACTTTGCTATTATAGCGAATATCAAACAAAAGTGCGGTGATAAACACACGAAAAAATAAGGAAAATCGATGAATTGGGTCATTTTCGCCATTGGTTCAGCATTTTTCGCAGGGCTAACCGCCATTTTCGGCAAGCTCGGTGTGGAAGGCATTAACAGCAACCTTGCGACATTTATCCGCACCATTGTGGTACTTGTGGTTGCAGGCGGCATTATTACTCTGCGCAACGAATGGCAACTGCCCCAACATATCGCCACCAAACCCTTTATTTTCCTGCTATTATCTGGCGTTGCTACTGGGCTTTCTTGGCTCTGTTACTACCGCGCCCTGCAACTTGCCCCTGCCTCTTGGGTTGCCCCGATTGATAAACTGAGTGTCGTCATCGCCATTGTGCTAGGCGTAGTGCTATTAGGCGAACCAATCAGCTTAAAACTCATCATCGGATCAATTTTAATTTTGAGCGGTGTATTGGTGTTGGCGTTGTAGCTGTTTTTTCGCTACAATAGCCCACTATTTTTTGTCCAGTTAAAGAAAGTATGTCAGAAATTAAACTCATTGTTGGGCTGGCTAACCCCGGCGATAAATATGCCGATACGCGCCATAATGCAGGGGAATGGGTGATTGATCGCCTTGCTCGTCAATTTAATTTTCAGCTGAAAGAAGAAAGTAAATTTTTCGGTAAAACGGCAAGAGCGGTGATTTTTGGCGAAGAAATTCGTTTTCTCGTTCCTACCACCTTTATGAATTTAAGCGGTAAAGCGGTGAGTGCATTAGCCAATTTTTACCGCATTAAACCTGAAGAAATTCTGATTATTCACGATGAGCTTGATCTCCCTCCCGGCGTTGCCAAAATTAAGCAAGGGGGCGGACACGGTGGACATAACGGTTTGCGTGATAGCATTGCTCAACTGGGTAATAATAAAAATTTCTACCGTCTGCGTGTAGGCATTGGACACCCCGGTGATAAAAATCTGGTTTCTGCCTATGTGCTAGGCAAACCTTCGCCAAGCGATTGGCAACTGATTGACAAAGCCTTAGATGAAGCCGCTGCGTGCGTGGAAATTCTCATCAAAGAAGGCATTACAAAAGCAACAAATCGACTCAATAGCTTTAAAGCGCAAAATACTTAACGCTTTAACATAACACAATTAAGGAAACATTATGGGATTCAAATGTGGTATCGTGGGCTTACCAAACGTGGGTAAATCCACCCTTTTTAACGCATTAACAAAAGCAGGTATTGAAGCGGCAAACTATCCGTTCTGTACCATCGAACCAAACACCGGCGTTGTGCCAATGCCAGATCCGCGTTTAGATGCATTAGCGGAAATCGTTAAACCTGAGCGTGTATTGCCAACCACAATGGAATTTGTGGATATTGCAGGCCTTGTAGCTGGTGCAAGCAAAGGGGAGGGGTTGGGCAACAAATTCCTTGCGAATATTCGTGAAACGGACGCCATCGGCCACGTTGTGCGTTGTTTTGAAAATGATGACATCGTTCACGTTGCAGGGAAAATCGATCCTGCTGAAGACATCGATACCATCAACACCGAGCTTGCACTGGCTGATTTAGATAGCTGTGAGCGTGCCATTCAACGCTTACAAAAACGCGCTAAAGGTGGCGATAAAGAAGCGAAATTTGAATTAAGCGTAATGGAAAAAATTCTGCCCGTGTTAGAAAATGCGGGAATGATTCGCTCAGTAGATTTAGACAAAGACGAATTACACGCCATTAAAAGCTATAACTTCTTGACCTTAAAACCGACAATGTATATCGCTAACGTAAACGAAGACGGTTTTGAAAATAACCCTTATCTTGACCGCGTGCGTGAGATCGCAGCCAAAGAGGGAGCGGTGGTTGTGCCTGTGTGTGCGGCGATTGAATCGGAAATCGCAGAACTTGACGATGAAGAAAAAGTGGAATTTTTGCAAGATCTTGGCATTGAAGAACCGGGCTTAAACCGTGTAATTCGTGCGGGTTACGCCTTACTCAATTTGCAAACCTATTTTACCGCAGGGGTGAAAGAAGTGCGTGCGTGGACAGTTTCCGTAGGCGCAACCGCACCAAAAGCCGCTGCCGTTATTCATACGGATTTTGAAAAAGGCTTTATCCGCGCTGAAGTGATTTCTTATGATGATTTCATTCAATACAAAGGCGAAAACGGCGCAAAAGAAGCAGGCAAATGGCGTTTAGAAGGAAAAGATTATATCGTGCAAGATGGCGATGTAATGCACTTCCGTTTTAATGTGTAATTTTCTGCTAAACAACGCTTTTTAATCGAAAAAATAATCAAAAATCTCACCGCACTTTTTAAAATGTAGTGAGATTTTTTTCATTCCCTGAATAATCCCCTTATACAACTTATAGATTTTTGATTCTCTGGTGTTAGGTCATTTATTTCACTCCAGTTAGCTGTCCTTTGCATTATCTTGCTCCCTTACTCGCCCAATGAACAAACTGATACAACGGCTTAAAGCTTAATTGATATAAAAGATAGAAAAACAAAGTGCGGTGCGATTTTACTAAGTTTTAGCTTCACAAAAGCAAACGATTGCTTAAAATCCATTTTCAAGTATAATGCGCGCTATTTTTTATTACTCAGGAAAGCTTATGAACAACCTACTCTATTCCGTTGAAGACAAACCGCCTTTCAGGTTAAGTCTATTATTAGCCGCTCAGCATTTGCTTGCCGCCTTAGGGGGGATTATTGCTGTGCCATTGGTGATCGGAAATGTATTAAAATTACCCACCGAAGATACCATCACCTTAGTAAATGCTGCGCTACTTATTTCAGGCGTGGTAACCATTATTCAATGCCGTGGTTTAGGCCCAATCGGTATTCGCTTACCAAGCGTAATGGGAACAAGTTTCACCTTTGTGGCTGCAGCCCTTGCCATTGGCTTTAGTGAAGATGGCGTTGCAGGGATTTTAGGCGCTTCACTCGTGGGATCGTTGGTGATGATCATCGGTAGCTTCTTTATGCCTTATATCCGTAAATTATTCCCGCCTGTGGTAACAGGAACCGTGGTGATGATGATCGGTCTTAGCCTTATTCCTGTGGCGGTGGATTGGTTCGCTGGCGGACAACGTAACGATCCGAATTATGCCACACCAGAAAACCTGATGATGGCAAGTTTCGTGTTAGTCATCGTGGTGATTTTAGTGCAATGGGGTAAAGGCATTTTTTCCGCCGCAGCCATTGTGATTGGAATGATGACAGGCTATGTGGTGGCACTCGTCCTAGGTTGGGTAAATTTTGATGGGGTAAAACAAGCGCAAATTTTCGCCGTGCCACAACCGCTACACTTCGGTTTATCTTTCCCTATTGCGGGAATTATTGGTATGTCCATCGCCTATTTGGTGACCATTGTGGAATCAAGCGGTAACTTCTTAGCCTTGGGGAACGCCACGAAAACGGAAATCACAGGGAAACATTTACGCGGTGGCGTGTTGTGTGATGGTTTAGGTTCAGCCCTTGCAGCGATTATGTCCACCACGCCATTTTCTTCTTTCTCACAAAATATCGGTGTAATTTCTCTCACTGGCGTAGCAAGCCGCTATGTTGTTGCCTTAACTGGCGCATTATTGGTGCTAGCAGGCTTATTCCCAGTATTCGGTGCGTTAATCGTATCAATTCCACTGCCAGTACTTGGCGGAGCGGGGCTGATGATGTTCGCAATGATTATTGCCGCAGGTATTCAAATGTTAGATAGCATTGAACGCAGCAAACGCAACGGCTTAATCATCGCCATTTCCATTGGTTGTGGCTTAGCCGTAACCACTCGTCCAGAATTGCTCGAAAAACTGCCGCACTTTTTCAAAGAAGTGTTAGGTTCGGGCATTACTGTGGGATCCTTATTAGCGTTGATTTTGAACTTAGTTCTGCCGCAAGATAAAAAACCAAAAGAGAATGCTTAAAGGTTCATTTTATGAATAAAAAAATTGTCCTAGTTATCAACGCTAGGGGCAATTTTTATCGATTAATCTGCTTTTTTACTTGGTAACAATAAGCCCTTTAAATTCGACAGCACTTCTTTTTGAATATGCTTTAAACGTGGGCGTTCTTCTTGCTTAAAGGCAAGCGGGCGGCAGAATTCCATGGCTTTAATGCCAAGCCTTGCGGTAAGCAGCCCCACGCCAACACCTTGGGCAATGCGAGCGGAAAATTTCGCCGTAACATCTTGTGAAAGCCAATCCATTCCAATATCTTGGATCACTTCCGTTGCTCCGGCAAACGCCATATTTAATAGCACCATTCGCAATAAACGCAGGCGGCTGAAATAACCCAACTCAATACGATAAAGTTTGGCTAACTGATTGATTAAGCGAATATTTCGCCACGCGATAAAAAACACATCGACCACCGCCAAAGGGCTAACCGCAACAATAGCAGCGGCTTCGATGGCATTTTTGCTAATTAATTTTTGGGCTTGTTTATCAATGGGTTTTAGCACGGTTTGGCTGAATAAATAGGCGGTTTCACTGGCGGAATGCCCTTCATTAGCCTGCTTTTGCCACTGGATAAATTCTGGCGATTGTGGCGAAATATCCATTGCTTTCACAATATCTTGGCAGAGCTGTTGAACTTTTTCACTTTCTTCTGGGGAAAAATCTCGCTGAAAATCCACCGCACTTTGCTGGCGTACAGATTGGCGGTTAAGCAAGGTTTGACTTTGCGTTTGCAAGATCATTCGTTTTTTTAACTTCACCAGCTTGCGCCATTCGCTGACAATCGCGCTGATTCCCAATGCCACCAAGGAACAACTTGCCACAGCAAAAGAAAAATAAATCCATTGGTGATTTTGCCAGCTGTCAATCAACCATTGCACCGACTGCGCAATCACTGCGCCGCCAAAAAAAAGTGCAGAACCTACCAGCCATTTTTTCCACCAACGGGGTTTCGGTTGTACCGCTTGCTCAAACTGTGGCGCGAGATCGCCCAGTTCCTCTTCCACTTCCGCTTCAATAATTAAATTCTCTTGCGAAAAAGTTTGTTTCGGTGCAAAGGCTTGTTGTTCTTGATCTTCAAGTGCGGTGTGAAAAATTTGTTTTTTCATTGGTTATCTTTCTCCGTTACGATCAATGCGGTGCGATCAATCCAGTTTATCCGCGAGCAAAAATTGCAGTACGGCGTCCATTCGTAAATGAGGAATGGGGTTGCCTTGTTCAAGGGGCTGGGGTTCAAATTGATCAAATTCAAAATGCTGGGTTTGCCAAAATTGCGTATTCGGTAAGCGGTTTGGCACTTCCCCGGGGTAAAGGGTGATTTTTTGCTGATCTTTTTGTCGAACACCTTGGATCGCAGGATAAAACTTGCCATTTTGATTTACCGTAACCTGTTGCGTGGCGCGAATGGCAGCAATGGCACTGTATGCAGTTTCAATGCCTTCATATTCCACATAACGCCCACCTTCTTGCACAAGCTGACGTAGCAGGCTGACCAAATTATGGCGTTGATCTTTGGTGATGTGATCTGCTTTGGTGGCAAGAAACATTAATTTATCAATTTTTGGTGAAAATAAGCGGTTAAGCAAGGTGCGTTTGCCATAATGAAAGCTCTTAAACAGTGCTTGCAAACCTTCTTGCATATCCAAAAAAGCACGTTGGCTATGATTAAGCGGCGTAAGGCAATCTGCCAAGATCACTTGGTGATCAAAAGTGGAAAAATAATCTCGATAAAAACCTTTGACGATATGTTGGCAATAATAATCGTAACGCTTTGTTAAAAAAGCAAAATAGCTATTGCTATCGGCTTTTTTCAAGGCTTGCCATTGTTCAGGATTAAGATGAATCAAAGGGAAAAATTGCACCGCAGGCGAGCCTTCCAGCTCCCCCATTAAAACAAAACGCCCTGGCTGAATAAAATGCAAGCCCTGAGCTTTACAAGCAAGCAAGTATTCCGTGTAATCCTTAGCGAGTTGTGCCAGCACTTCTTCATCGGCTTTCGCAAATAAGTCAATTTTCTCGAGTTTTTCGCGCCATTTTTGCGCTAACTCAAGGCGTTGCCCTTGCATAAGCTGACGCTGTTGTTCGCTCCATTGTTGAAAATCTAATTCGAGCAAGGGCAAATCTAATAGCCATTCCCCTGGGTAATCAAAAATATCAAGATAAAGGGTGCTAGTTTCTTTTAAATGACGCCATAAGCCACGCTGTTGGTAACGAATGGCCAAGCGAGTTTCACTCACGCCACGGGTGGAATCAGGCCAGTGCGGCGGGTCGTCTGTTAAACATTTCAAATTGTTTTCATATTCAAAGCGGGGAATGTGCATCGTGCGCTGTTCAATGCGTTTTACGGCTAAAATCCGTTTATCACGCGCCGCATCAAATAAGGGTAAATGGGCATTATCCACCACATTAATATGCAAAAGTTGGTTCACAAGGCTGGTAATAAAGGCCGTTTTACCGCTACGGCTTAGCCCTGTTACGGCTAAACGTAACGTGCGGTCAAATCCGCGATCAATGAGGTTATCCAGCTCTTTTTGAATATAATCAAACATTTTATTTCTAAATTTCGCTAATATACTTTAAAATTTCGTCATAATTTATCACAAATATGCCTGTTATGTTTATAAGAAAAATCGTTGTTTCTGCTATTTTGCTGAGTGCAAGCCTAATCAGTTTGCCAAGTTTTAGCGCCCCTAAAGTGCCAAAAATTCTCACGCAAAATGGGTTAATTTATTGCACGCAGGCAAACGGTTTATCCTTCAATCCGCAAACGAGCGATGCAGGAACCAGTATGAATGTGGTAACCGAGCAGATTTACAATAAATTATTTGAAATCAAAAATAACAGCGCAACCGTTGAGCCAGTGCTGGCGCAGAGTTATAGCCTGTCCGCAGACGGCAAAACCATCACCATTAATTTACGTAAAGGGATTAAGTTCCATCAAACGGATTGGTTTACTCCAACACGCGATTTTAATGCGGAAGATGTGGTATTTTCGCTCAATCGCGTGCTAGGACATAACACGGATTTGCCTACTTTAGAAACCTTAGTGGACTACAAAAATCCGCAATACCGTATTTTCCACGAGCAAGCGCGTAAAGTGCGTTTTCCTTATTTTGAAAGCATTAAATTGAGCGAAAAAATTGAGTCTGTGGTTGCCACTTCGCCCTATCAAGTGCGAATCCAGCTTTTTCAGCCTGATGCGTCCATTCTTTCCCACCTCGCCAGTCAATACGCCATTATTTTCTCGCAAGAATATGCTTTACAGCTCAATGCTGACGACAATCTTTCTCAGCTAGACACCTTGCCGGTGGGAACTGGCCCTTATAAAGTGCAAAATTTCGTGCGAAATCAATATGTTCGCTTAGCAAGAAATGAAGATTATTGGCGTAAGAAAGGGAAAATTGAGCATATTATTATTGATCTTTCTACAGACAGAACAGGGCGTTTGATTAAATTCTTAAATGGCGAATGTCAGATCACCTCTAGCCCTGATGTAAGCCAACTGGGAATTTTAAAACAGTTTGATGAGCGCTATTATTTGAAGTCCACTGAAGGAATGAATTTATCCTATTTGGCATTTAATTTCCTAAAACCTACGATGAAAGATCTGGATCTGCGCCGTGCCATCTCGCAAGGTATTGATCGGGAACGCATTATTCATCGGATTTATCATAATACGGCAAGTGTAGCGAATAATATTATTCCTAATATTTCTTGGGCGGCAACGGTGAACACGCCTGATTTTGCTTATGACTACAACCCGAAAGCCGCCAAGGCCTTTTTACAAGATAAGCAGCTCAAACTCACAATGTGGGTGCTAAACGAAGAGCAGGTTTATAACCCTTCGCCAATTAAAATGGCAGAATTAATCAAATGGGACTTAGCGCAAGTGGGGGTAGAATTAGCCATTCGCCCTGTAACTCGCACTTATTTAATTGAACAGCTGCGAAATGGCTCGGAAGATTACGATTTGATTCTCACTGGCTGGCTTGCGGGGAATTTAGATCCCGATAGCTTTATGCGCCCGATTTTAAGCTGCGGCACAGTCAATGACATCACCAATCTTTCCAACTGGTGCTATGCGCCTTTTGAAGATGCAATGAACCGAGCTTTAAATACCACGCATTTACGTTCTCGCGCCAATTATTATAATATTGCGCAAGAAATTATTTTGTCAGAATTACCCATTATTCCTGTGGCGAATGTAAAACGAATGTTGATTGCAAATTCACGGGTGAAAGGCTTGGAGCTTGCGCCTTTTGGTAGCATTAACTTTACTACGCTATCCTATCAACAAGGAGAGAAAAAATGATTTTGTCGTTTTTCAGGCATCTTATCTTGTTGGTGATCACCTTAGTGATTCTTTCTATTATTAGCTATGCGGTGCTAATGCGCGATCCGCTCAATGAAGTGTTGGCTACGCCGCATTTTTATTCAGGCTATTTTTTCTATGTGAAAAATTTACTCAATGGGGATTTGGGGATTAGCTATAACGGCGGTGATTCCCTAAGTGATTTAGTTCTCACCGTGCTCCCCCCTACCCTTGAGCTTTGCTTTAGCGCCATTTTACTGGCGTTGCTCTTTGGCATTCCTTTAGGGCTAATTGGGGCGATTTATCGTAAAAAATTCTTCGGAAAAATCATCCGCACTTTGTCTGTCATAGGGCTTTCTCTGCCCGTGTTTTGGCTTGCGCCTCTGTTGCTTTATGCGGCCGCTATTTATGGCTGGGAGATTGCTGCTATTGGGCAATATAATTTGCTTTATGAAATTCAGCCCATCACGGGGTTTCCTATTATTGATGTTTGGTTTATTGATGAACCTTATCGCATTAAGGTGATCCAAAATGTGCTGCAACACCTGATTTTGCCAACCTTAGTGCTAACCATTTGGCCAACAATGGAAATTATTCGTATCGTGCAAGAGCGTGCAGGCTATTTGTTTGAGCAGCCTTACATCAAAATTTCAATGACAAGAGGCTGGTCAATGTGCAAGATTTTGCGTACACATATTTTACGCAACACCTTGCCATTGTTAGTGCCGCAAATGACACGATTATTCACCCTTGTGATTGCACAATGTATGTTGGTTGAAGGCACCTTTGGTTGGTCTGGCATTGGGCATTGGCTGATTAATGCCGTTGCCCAGCAAGATTACAACAGTATTTCCGCAGGCATTATCGTGATTGGATTATGTATTATTGTGGTGAATTTATTGGTAGAAACGCTCACCTTTGTGTTAGATCCGTTAAATAAGAAAGGTTGGTATGCAAGATAAAGATCCGGCAGAATTTCGCCACTCAGCAACATTAACCACCATTTGGAAATTATTCCGCCAAGATAAAGTGGCGCTTGCCAGTTTTTATCTATTTTTGCTGTTTATTTTGACCGCACTTTTTAGTAGATTTATTGCCCCTTATCCAGCTGAAACGCAGTTTATCGGTTTTGAGTTAATGCCCCCATCTTGGGTGAATGGCGGAAAAATTGCCTATTTCTTTGGCACGGACGACATTGGACGTGATGTGCTAAGCCGATTAATTACAGGAACAACCTACACCTTAGGCTCAGCCTTAATTGTGGTGATTTTCACCGCAATTTTAGGTGGCATTATGGGCGTTTGGGCTGGAATGTCGCAAGGGATTAAATCGCGTATACTTGGGCATTTTCTTGATGCTTTCCTTTCCACGCCCATTTTGTTGATTGCCATTATTATTGCTACCTTAATGCAGCCTAGCCTGATTAACGCAATGCTTGCCATTACCTTGGCCTTATTACCACACTTTATTCACGAGATTTACCAAGCCATTCAAAAAGAGCTGAAAGAGGAATACATTTTAATGCTTCGCCTTGAAGGGGCATCAAATTGGATTTTGTTAAAAGAGGCTATTTTCCCCAATATTTGCGTGAAATATATCCAAGAAATCACCCGCGCTTTTACCATCTCCATTTTAGATATTAGTGCATTAAGTTTTATTTCTCTCGGTGCGCAAAGCCCAATGCCCGAATGGGGCGTAATGATTAAGGATTCTCTCGAATTGATTTACCTTGCTCCTTGGACAGTAATCCTACCGGGACTTGCCATTATGGCGGTGATCTTAGTCGCACTATTACTCGGCAACGGCATTAATAAAGCCATTGAAAAATATTATGAATAGGGATTCCTATGGCACTACTTGATATTCGTAATCTTTGTATAGAAATAAAAACGCCAAATGGTCGAGTAAAAATCATCGATAACGTCAATCTCACCTTAAATGAAGGGGAAATTTGCGGCTTAGTCGGGGAATCGGGTTCAGGAAAAAGTCTGATTGCAAAAGTGATTTGTAACACCATTAAGGATTCGTGGGTTGTTACCGCCGATCGCTTTCGGTTTAATGATGTGGAACTGCTCAAACTTAGCCCACATAAAAGGCGGAAATTGGTGGGCAAAGAAATTTCAATGATCTTCCAAGAGCCGCTGACGAATTTAGACCCCAGCAGCAAAATTGGCAAACAACTGATCCAAAATATTCCCTCTTGGACATTCAAAGGCCGTTGGTGGCAGTGGTTTGGCTGGAAAAAACGCCGTGCTATTGAATTATTACACCGTGTGGGGATTAAAGATCATAAAGACATAATGAACAGCTACCCCGATGAAATCACCGAAGGGGAAGGACAAAAAGTGATGATCGCCGCCGCCGTTGCCAACCAACCGCGCTTATTAATTGCTGATGAGCCAACCAACGCATTGGAATCCATCACTAAAGTACAAATTTTCCGTCTGCTGTTGAGTATGAACCAGAACCAAGGTACATCTATCTTGCTAGCCAGCAATGATATTAATAGTATCCGTGAATGGTGCGACAGTTTCAGCGTGCTTTATTGCGGGCAAAATGCGGAATCTGGGCCAAAAGAAAGTGTACTAAACACACCGCATCACCCTTACACCAATGCGCTGCTACATTCTATTCCTGATTTTAAACAGCCGTTGTCGCTCAAAAGCCGTTTAGGTACATTGCGTGGAAGTGTGCCACTGTTGGATCAGCTGCCTATTGGCTGTCGCCTTGGCCCACGTTGTCCATTTGCGCAGAAAAAATGTATTAATAAACCACCAACAAGACGCATTAAACATCACGAATTTGCCTGTCATTTTCCACTAAATTTGCGTGAAAATCAGCGAAAAGAAAGAGAAGATGTGGCAACACCACTTATCATTAATACGGATGAAAATAACGAAGAATAGGAAAAGCGAATGAGTGCCTTATTAAAAATTGAAAATTTATCCAAATCCTTTGATGATAATGTCGGCATTTTTTCATCTAGCCAGTTCGTTGCCGTGGAAAATGTCAGCTTCCAGTTAGAGCGTAAGAAAACCTTAGCGATTATTGGCAAAAATGGCTCGGGGAAATCCACTTTAGTAAAAATGATCGCGGGGATTATCGCACCAAGTGCGGGGGAAATTTTGTTTAAAAATGATCTCTTACAGTTTGGCGATTATCACTACCGTTCACAGCATATTCGAATGGTTTTCCAAGATCCGAATAGTTCCTTTAACCCAAAACTTAATGTCGGGCAAATTTTGGATACGCCACTACGTCTTGCCACAGATTTAACAGAAGAAGAGCGTGATGAAAAAATCTTTGCGACTCTCAAGCTGGTAGGGCTTTATCCTGATCACGCCAGCATAAAAATCAATACAATGTCAGTGAGCCAAAAACAGCGTGTTGCCCTTGCTCGTGCTTTAATCCTTGAGCCTGAAATCATCATCACTGATGATACTCTCGGCTCACTCGATGCCACGGTGAAAACCCAGCTAATGAATTTAATGCTCGAAATCCAAGAAAAACTGGGTATTTCTTATATTTATGTGGGGCAACATTTGGGTATTATTAAACATATTTCTGATGATGTGTTGGTGATGGACGAAGGCAAAATGGTCGAATACGGCACAACCCGTGATGTCTTCACTCACCCACAAAATGATATTACCAAACGTTTAGTTGAAAGCCATTTTGGCCGACTACTAACAGATGAATCTTGGCAAATCAGATAACCCTTATAAAATAAAGTGCGGTGGTTTTTTGCAAAGTTTTTGTAATTAAAGAACTATTGTATTACCTCATTTTATATCCCAATAAAAAACTGGCTGGATACCTATCCAGCCAGTTTCGTACGACACTAAAAAATTACGCAGGATAAACTGGCAAGCGCTTACAAATATCTAGCACTTTCGCTTTTGTTGCTGCGATAACGTCTGCTTCGTTTTCTTTACCCACGGCATCAAGCACATCGCACATCCAGCCTGCTAGCTCTTTCACTTCTGCTTCTTTAAAACCACGGCGAGTCACAGAAGGTGTGCCTACACGAATCCCTGAAGTGATAAACGGTTTTTGTGGATCATTTGGTACGGCATTTTTGTTTACCGTAATGTTCGCTTTGCCTAATGCGGCATCGGCGGCTTTTCCTGTTAAACCGTGGCTCACTAAATCCACTAAGAATAAATGGTTTTCTGTGCCGTTAGACACCACGTTATAACCACGCTGTTTAAACACTTCCACCATCGCTTTTGCGTTTTTCACCACTTGTTGCTGATAAGCTTTAAACTCTGGCTCAAGAGCTTCTTTAAAACACACCGCTTTGGCTGCGATAACATGAACCAATGGGCCACCTTGACCAGCTGGGAAAACAGCGCTGTTTAGTTTTTTGTAAAGCTCTTCATCACCGCCTTTCGCTAAAATCAAGCCACCACGCGGGCCGCCCAAGGTTTTGTGCGTTGTGGTTGTCACAACGTGCGCGTGCGGTAATGGGTTTGGATAAACACCTGCTGCAATTAAGCCTGCAACGTGCGCCATATCCACGAATAAATAAGCGCCCACTTCATCAGCAATCTCACGCATTTTCGCCCAATCAACTACTTGAGAATAGGCAGAAAAACCACCCACAATCATTTTTGGCTTAACGCGTAACGCTTGTTCACGCAATGCGTCATAATCAATTACGCCTTCATCGGTGATGCCATATTGTTCTGCGTGATAAATTTTGCCTGAAAAGCTCACTGATGCCCCGTGAGTTAAATGTCCGCCGTGTGCCAAGCTCATACCTAAAATGGTATCACCCGGATTTAACAATGCCATATACACTGCCGCATTGGCTTGTGAACCAGAATGCGGTTGCACATTAGCATAATCTGCACCAAATAATTCTTTCGCACGGTCAATCGCAAGTTGTTCAACAATGTCTGCATATTCACAACCGCCGTAATAGCGTTTGCCTGGGTAACCTTCCGCATATTTATTGGTAAATTGAGAACCTTGCGCTTCCATCACGCGTGGGCTGGCATAGTTTTCTGATGCGATTAATTCAATATGTTCTTCTTGACGGCGATTTTCATCTTGGATCGCCTGCCATAATACGGGATCGTAATCAGCGATGTTCATACTTCTTTTTAACATTGTGTTTGTCCTCTTATAAATATGATTATTTAAGATTTAACTAGTTTAGCCTTTTTTCACTATCTTGTAATGAAAAATTAGGTTCAAAATTTTCATTGCGATGATGAATATTATTCATATCCTATGCTTGTCGCAATTCCTTTTTACAATTATTAATATAAAGCAAGATATCTTCTTCTTGGTAACCAAGCAATTTACCAATTTCTCGTTCTACCATAGGATCAAAGTGTCGTATACTTTTCTTCAATAGTTGCTCAAACTGTCCTGCATATTTTTGATGAACAGGTCTAAATAGAATAAAGGCTCCCAACTCTATTGGAGTCTGCTTATCTTGAGGAACTAAAACAAGATAATTACAACGAAAAACACCCCGTTCTATATAAGGTAAAAACGTACCTGGAACTCCCATATCATTAAAGAAAAGTGCTAACATTTTCTTTCTCGATAACATTAACTCAAGCTCTATTCCTTCGTGAAGGCCAATTTTTCCTTTACATATCATAAACTATGGTACAGCTAAAATGCGGCAATTACATAAATCATCGCTTTCAAACTCGGTCATTTCTCCTGCTACTTTATTAGGAATAGGGAATAACCTGACGGTAAGAGGCTTATTTAAACGAAACGCCATTGTTCCAGTATCACTCATTAATCCTGCGATTTGTTCAATGGTTGCCTCACCTGAAATTGGTACAGTATCTAAACCAATGCCGCATACGGCACTATAAGTGAGTAATGCTCGAATATCAAATTGCGATCTTTTTGTGCCTTCTGCTAATCCCAAATCTTCAATTACGGCTAACATTAAACCCGAAAAGCCAACCAAATTGACATTTTTGATAGATTTAAACACGCGAGTGAGTAATTCAGATGCCTCAACAGTGCCTGCTGCACCAAAATAAGGCACATCAAGTAATTCATAAACTTTTCTCATTGAATGGCAATTTTTTGATGGTGCTGCTGAGCTATCAAAACCCGCTAAGCTAAAATGACCAGATAACGCAGATTTTACGGCGTTTTGCACTTCATCAATGTGATATTGCAAAGCTTGAGACATTGCCACACTTGCTTGATGAAAAAACTGTTGACGATTTTCACTGCTCGGTAAAGTTTCTAGCACATCCACTAATAAATCTGGCGTTTCTAACCCAATTACCACAGCATTATCTAACTCACTGCGATGATAACCTGCGGGGAAATAAGGAATAAAAGGTTTGCAATTAAAATTCACGGTAAAATTAAAATTGCCTTCGCCGCGTGGAGTTAATTCTGCAATTTTTTGCACCGCACTTGCACAATCTAATAATAAATCATAATTTAGAAAGCCATTTTCATCGCGTTCCACATTCACGCAAGCGTTACATAAATCACCATAATCTGCGATTAATTCTGGCAATAAAGCAATCTCTTGTTTGGTTTTCGCCTCACCAATCGCAAAGCGAATACGCAATCCGCTCTCATTTAATTCATTGAGCAAAGTTTTAAGCAAGGCTAAATCACGCTTTGCCGTGTCAATGCTGGTCAAATCCAAATATTCACCAAAAGGATTAGTGATAATACGGATAGACTGAATTTCATAACCTTTTTGCTGAATAGCAGGAATAAGCAGGTCAAATTCCGCTTTCGCCATTTGTAGCTGTTGTTGCCATTGTGCTTTATCTTTAGTTAGGGATAAAAACAGGCTGATTGCTCTCACGCGGAAAAGTGATTTATCTTGATACATATTTCTCCTTTTTCTTATTACTTCTCTATTATGATTTCTCGCGCGCAATAGCTCTCCAGCCAATATCACGGCGGAAGAAACGTCCTTGCCATTGAATCTGTTCGGCGAGTTTTAAGGCTTTCTGTTGAGCATCAAGCACGGAATCACCTAATGCGGTGGCACAAAGAACGCGGCCGCCGTTGGTCACTAATTTGCCGTTTTCTTCACTCACGCCAGCAAGGAAAACTTTTTCATCCGCCAGCTCAGTAGTTGGTAAGCCTTGGATGCCATCACCTTTGCGATAATTCGCAGGATAGCCCTCTGCTGCAAGCACGATGCCTAGCGCGGCTTGTTTTTTCCATTGCGATTGAACTTGATCCAACTTTCCTTCGCAGGCTTTTAAGCAAAGTTCCACCAAATCAGAATCCATTCGCATCATAATAGGTTGCGTTTCAGGATCACCAAAACGGCAGTTAAATTCAATCACTTTTGGCTGACCATTTTTATCGATGATCAGGCCTGCATATAAAAAGCCTTTATACACATTGCCTTCAGCAGCCATTCCTTGCACGGTTGGATAAATAATTTGCTCCATCACACGCTGGTGAATTTCAGGGGTAACCACCGGGGCTGGCGAATAAGCGCCCATTCCGCCCGTATTTAAGCCTTTGTCGCCCTCACCTACACGCTTGTGATCTTGGCTTGTTGCCATTGGCTCAACATTTTTGCCGTCCACCATTACGATAAAACTTGCTTCTTCGCCATCTAAAAATTCTTCAATTACCACGCGTGAGCCTGCATCACCAAAGGCGTTGCCTGAAAGCATATCTTTAATGGCATCTTCTGCTTCCGCTAATGTCATTGCCACAATTACGCCTTTCCCTGCCGCTAAGCCATCTGCTTTAATCACAATCGGCGCGCCTTTTTGGCGGACATAAGCAAGGGCTTGCTCCACATCTGTGAAGTTTTGATATTCTGCCGTTGGAATTTGATGACGGGCTAAGAAATCTTTGGTGAATGCTTTTGAGCCTTCTAGCTGTGCGGCTGCTTGAGTTGGGCCAAAAATGGTTAAACCTGCTTGTTCAAAAGCATCGACAACGCCTGCTACCAACGGGGCTTCTGGCCCAACAATGGTTAAGCCCACTTGATTTTCTTGGGCAAATTTCACTAATGCTGGAATATCTGTCGCAGAAATTGCCACATTTTCCACCGCACTTTTGCCGAAGCCTTTTTCTCTTGCCGTGCCTGCATTGCCCGGGGCAACAAACACTTTACTGGCTAAAGGGGATTGCGCTGCTTTCCACGCAAGGGCGTGTTCACGCCCACCATTTCCGATAATTAAAATATTCATTTTTTCTACCCCACTTTTAATTAATGACGGAAATGACGCATTCCCGTTAGCACCATCACCATATTGTGTTCATCTGCGGCATCGATCACTTCCTGATCACGCATTGAACCGCCTGGGTGAATCACACATTCAATGCCTACTTTAGCAGCGGCATCAATGCCATCACGGAATGGGAAGAAGGCATCAGACGCCATTACGCAATCTTTCACTTCCAAGCCTTCATCTTGTGCTTTAATGCCCGCAATTTTGGCGGAATAAACACGGCTCATTTGTCCTGCGCCAATGCCGATGGTTTGATTATCTTTGGCATACACAATGGCATTCGATTTCACAAATTTCGCCACTTTCCAGCAAAATAGTAAATCTTGCAGTTCTTTTTCTGTTGGCTTACGTTTGCTCACCACTTGTAAATCAGCAAGATCGACCATTCCTAAATCGCTATCTTGCACTAATAATCCGCCATTAACTCGTTTAAAATCTAAGCATTGCTGTGGCTCGCTATGCCATTCACCACATTCTAAAACACGCACATTTTTCTTCGCTTTCAATACCGCTTTCGCCCCTTCTTGCACCACTGGAGCAATAATCACTTCAACAAATTGACGATCAACAATGGCTTGTGCGGTGGCTTCGTCTAAAGGACGGTTAAAGGCAATAATGCCGCCGAAAGCAGAAGTTGGATCGGTTTGATAGGCGCGGTTGTAGGCGTCTAAAATATCCTCGCCTAAAGCAACACCGCAAGGGTTTGCGTGTTTCACGATCACACAAGCAGGTTCATTAAAACTTTTCACACATTCTAGTGCGGCGTCCGTATCGGCAATATTGTTATAAGAAAGGACTTTGCCTTGTAGCTGTTTTGCAGTGGATACGCTGGCTTCTTTTTGTTCTTTTTCCACATAAAATGCGGCGTTTTGATGACCATTTTCCCCATAACGCATTGTTTGTTTGCGAATAAAATTCAAATTCAAGGTGCGTGGGAATTGCCCGCACAAGGCATTTTGCTCTTCTTCATCTGCGGCAAAATAAGGTTTCACCAATTTGCCAAAATAGTTGGCTATCATCGCATCATATTGTGCGGTATGCTCAAAAGCTTTGATGGCTAAATCAAAACGTGTTTCTAAGGTTAAGCCATTTTGATTTTGATCCATTTCAGCCAAAATCGCAGAAAAATCCTGATTATTCACCACAATCGCCACATCTTTATGATTTTTCGCTGCAGCTCGCACCATTGTTGGGCCGCCAATATCAATATTTTCTACTGCATCTTCAAGGGTGCAATCTGGTTTTGCCACGGTTTGGGCGAAAGGATAAAGATTCACCACCACCATATCAATAGGATCAATCTGGTGCTGCGCCATAACTTCATCATCAACTCCACGGCGTCCTAAAATACCGCCGTGAACTTTCGGGTGCAGGGTTTTCACTCGCCCGTCCATCATCTCTGGAAAGCCAGTGTAATCGGATACTTCGATAACGGGCAAACCTTTTTCCATTAATAATTTTGCCGTGCCGCCGGTGGAAAGCAGTTTCACTCCACGTTGCACTAAGCCTTGAGCAAATTCCACAATACCAGTTTTGTCTGAAACACTAAGTAAAGCCTGACGAATTGGGCGATTTGGTTGCATTGAGATTTCCTTTAATTTAATGAAATGAAAAAACGCCCGCATTATAACGCAATCGTTTGCTTTTATATAGCACGAAATCAAATTTCTTAACAAAAAACCAACAACTCAAGATTTCCATAGGCAAGGCGTGCCAAAAGTGCGGTGTATTTTTGATTTATTTTTCTTCAAAGACAAAAAAACCCGCTAATGCGGGTTAAAATCAACAACTCTAAAAAAGACAAATTAGTTTTATTAGCTCTTCTTGCAAACTTTATTATCTAATGCAAAAGCGCCTGCGCCTAAGAAAACAAAGTTTAAGAAAACTAAAGAATATAATGCAGCAAGCTCGCCTTTATTAACGATTGGCAATAACACGTTATCCAAAGATGCGTGAATTTGGAAATATGCCACAGCCATCATACCAGAAAGAATGAATGCCACCGGGCGGGTAAATAACCCTAAGATCAATAATGCGCCACCAACGATTTCTAACACGCCACCAATGCCCATCATTGAAAAGAGTTCCACAGCACCGTTGCCACCTGTCATTGAAACTGGGTATTCAAAGAATTTTGACGTGCCGTGTAATAAAAACATATAGCCTGCAATAATGCGTAATAATCCGAGTGCATAAGGGCTAATTTTATTTAATGAATTCATAATGTTTCCTTTAAAAATAATCTTACTCCAGTAGGAGCGAAAGAGCGCGTATCATAACGGAATTGCATTACCTATACAATTCATAATAATGAAAATCACTTTTTCTTATTTGTTAATAATGAAACAATTATTCATATATAATCGATCAAAGTATTTTATTAAACCAATCCCACCATTTCAAAAAACTCCCGATAGGCCGCCACTTTTTTGTTAAAGGCAAGTGGATAAGCCCTTGAGGTGGACGGCAGTCGATATAAATTAAGCGAAAAATCGGGATAAGGGTAAGGGATAAAGCTGTTGGTTTTCGGTGCTTTAACCTTTTCAGGCAATAGAGAAAGCAAAATCTCAGTGGCTTTGCCCCCTGTGGTGAAAATCCAGTGGCATTGCGGCACTTGGGGCAACACTTCGCTAAGATTGACGCTTTCCACCACTTTCAAAAATTTATCTGAGGCATTATCTTGCTCTCGAATGGCTTTGCGCACCGTTGGACATAATGCAATGCCCTTTTGCCATAAGAAATCCTTAATTCGAGCGGAATCAAAGCGTTTTTCATTTGGCACTTGAAAATAATCCGCACGTCCGAAAAACACTTCACCATACACGCGCCACATATCATTTTGAAAATTCGGATAATGAAATTCCATACAGCGTTTTTCCGCCTTAGGGGGAAAACTTCCCCTCATCATCACCGTGGCGTGCGGTGGCAATATTGCGGGAAATGGGTGGGTTTCGATTTGCTCACTCATCTATTTTGCCACCTTTAATTGTTGATACAAATAATGGCGATAGCCCGCCAATAATTGCTCATCTTGGCAATCTTGCAGTTTTCCACCGCTTAATTTGCGCATTGCAATATTGGCTTGCATAAATTCATCAGCAGGCAATCCCGCAATTTCTAAAATTAAACCGCCAGCCTGCGCTAAATCAAGGAAATCCTGTTGTTGCTCAAAGTCAGTTTGCATATTGCTACGCACCACAAATTGCGTAATGTAATCTGGATTTGAATAATCAAATTGATAAGTAGGCTGCGCACCACTAATAGAAATTTGGTGATCACCAAAATAAGCCAACACATAAGGTTTATGACGATTTTGCATATAGCGATTGAAATCTTCGATAACATCATTGAGCTTCACAATTCGCTGAATATAATCGTTTAACTCGCCCGTTCCTTTAGCGGTAAACCCTTGATTTTGCAGATTAAATACATTCCCAACATCGTGATAAGGCCCGTGTTCACGCATTGTAAGAACATAAACAAATAAAGGCTGATTTACCTTTTCAAGCGCAGGAATGCCTTCTTTTTGCAAAATTTTCTGCACATATTGGCTCATTTCATCACTGCCAATCGTCCATAAATTTTTGCTTAATGGTGCGGGATAACCTAACTCTTGCGGCTGCAACATTAGATCAAAACCAAGATGATCATAGGCCGGCTTGGCGTTGTAATTGCCTTTCGTGAATGGCGATAAAGCCACGCAATAATAGCCTTGCGCTTTCAGATTTTGGATAAAGCTGTATTGCAAATGCGGCACAACAGAATAAAACACGGCATTTGCCATTGCGCCAAAATCCGTTGAAGGTAACCCAGACAGAAACGCAAACTCCGATTTCCAGGTTGCGCCACCTAAAGTATGCACACGCAAATGGCTGTTAAACTTGGTATCAACCTGATTTTCATACATTGTGATTGGCGGAATATCAGCGTTCTCAAATACAAAGCTATGCGGATTTAGGGTAGATTCCTGAAGCCATACGACAATGTCAGGTTGCTCGTTTTCTGCGCTGAGTGGATAGTCGGGAACACGTTGTTTTTGCTGTAAAAAATAATTTGCATCGCCCTCAAATACTGGGGGCTTAAAAAATACGCCACGGCAAGACATTGGTAGATTTAAAAATACATCGCGTCCATCATCGGGCAACGAATCCAACCATTGTTTAATCGCCGATTTATTTTTGCTGTAATGACAAATGGAAAAAATTGTGAAAAAAAGCACCGCACTTGCTAAAAGTCGCCATTCAATGCTTGCTACGTCTGCTGAGGACCAGCCCATCACGGCATAAACCAGCAATCCAATCAAGCCTGCAATGGCGAAAATAGCCGAGCGATAATGCAGCAAAGTTTCCCAATTTCGCCAGTCCAGAACTAAAAAGAAATCAGACACCAAGAGCGGTTGTTTATAAAAATGTATTTTCAGGCGATGAAAAAGCATCAGTACCACAAACAGCACCGCAGCAAAATTCAGCCCACGCTGCCACTGCCCTGTAATGCTAAACATCAAACTAAAAAACAACACAAACTGCGCAATCGCAAAGAAATACGTCCAGCGATAATGCGAGTTAATCACAAAAATCACCGCAGCTAGGGTGAAGAGGGAGAGTAGGAGGTATTGCATAGTGAAATTAATGTTTTAGCCTAAATAAAAAATTATGTATAAACCGATTAATACGATCTTTTAAGTTAAAGTATTCGCGTCTGATTTTTGAAAGCAGAGATAGATTCTTTTCACCTCGTTTATCCTCTCCTATAAGAGAGTCAATTCCCTCTATTCGATCAATACAAGGAGGATAAATTGCAAAATTCTCAATTTTGTTTTCATAAAAGCGCGCCATCTGATCATCCACAGGAAAAATCCAAACCTTACAATAATCAAGCAATTTTCTAGCTGCCTTAGGAGTTATAGCATAACCTTGGGCACAAAAATAATCCTTATAAAACTTCGTTACTGAAAAATCACTAAATTTTTCTACTTCAACTCTTTCAACATTACGATAATTTTTATGCAACCATAAAAAAGGGTAACTTCCTAAAAGTTCATCTAAATTACTATAAACAGATTTAAAGTTATCAAGAAGACTTATATCATCCTCTAATACAATGATAGGTGTATTGTTGTTAGCACATTCTTTCCACAAAGAATAATGGCTAGCAAAACAACCTAATTCGCCTAATGAAAGAGTTCTTCCTTTTCTTTGAAAATGTTTCTTGGCATTATAATGCGAAAATAAAGTATGCCCAGGATTCTCTCTAGCATTAACCGCAGAAAAAAATTGAAATTTAATGCCTAATTTATCAAATTGCGCTTTAATAAGTCTCTCTCTATCTTTTGCTGATTCAATATGAATCACATAAATAGGTATCATTCGGTTAATCTCCGATTATTGTCAATTGTCATTGCATAAAAAATAACATTACACATATAAAAGAACATTGCATATTCTTTATTTATTAATAAAGAATCCGTTAGATTAAAGAATATTAATCCAAAAATATTTATTACTCCTAATAATGCTATAATCTTTCTATCTTCCACACTCGAATTTTTATAAACATCAATAAAGTATTTTAAGAAAGTATATATTAGCAATAATAATACAAATAACCCAATAATACCCCTATGATAAGTTTGTTCAATAAATTGGTTATGAGAATGGGTATAATCTTTAGTGTAGTTTGGAATTACGCCAGATTCTGCCTGCTCATGACGTTTGTGCAACATGCCATCTCGTCCCCATCCTAAGATAGGCTTTTCTTGAATTGCGTACCAAGCACCTTTATATAAATCAAATCTGACACCAACAGAGCTATGAGCATTAGAATCATCTACATACTGAGTAATGTTATCCAGGGCAGCTTGATATCTTTTGCTAACGCCAAACTGAGGTATAATACTTACAACTATAATAATTGAGATTAGTAACATAAAAAATGAGTAGACCACTCTTTTGAGAGACTTTTTATATTTAAAAAATAGAAAAAAAAGTACAAAGGGAAAGACAATCCAGCTTCCTCTACTTCCTGTTGCAATATTTCCCAAAAGACCTATATAAGAAGAAAAAAGTAAAAATACGCCTATTTTAACTTTAACTTTTTTTTCTAAATAATGAAATCCTAATGCTATACAATATAATGTAACCGTCATTATAATTGCAGCAGCAGGTATAGGATTTATAATATCAGGATCAAATGCTCTATCGATTCCAAGATAAAACTTATTATATAAAGACTGAATACCGTAGAACAGGCAACTAACACCAAAAACAATTGTCAAAAACTTAAAGTTTGGTCTATATCTAATAAGAAGGAAAAGAATAGGAATTGACAATAATAAAAAATGATCTGCCTTAAAAGAACTTGGAATCGCATCACCATTAAGAGTAGCAACAAACAATCCAACAATATAATAAAGTAAAGAAAATTTCACATACTTCTTAGCATCATATTCATACTCTATACTTTTATAAGTATAAAAAATATAAATAAATGAAAAAAGCACCAAGATAGCAGGCGCAACATAATAAGATCTTTTTATTGATAAAAGTACCAAAAAGAAACATAGAACCAATACATTAATGCTATATAAGAAAAAACTTTTTCTGATCATAAACACTTCCTTTAAAGAACATATCTATATATGATACACTTTTTTTTATAAAACCTCTACTGTTAAGACTATTTTGCATAATGCATAGATAGAATCTCATTCTGCTAATAGCTCCCTTACATAGTCTTCTAACTTTGACAACTCACTGCTTATTAGTTAAAATTCAATTCTTACAAGACCAATTTTTTTCAATAACAAACGGACCAAAATCTGTCGCGAGAGTTCATAAATTTATGCTTGATTACATTTTATCCTTGCCACGCAGTATAAAAAGATTTATATCAATAACTATTGATATCTTCCTTATTATATTTTCTTACTTTTTGGCACTAGGAGTTCGCCTTGAGCTTGGTGAAGAACTCAAACTGACCGAAAATTGGTATATTATCTTATTAGTTGGATGTATTTCTATTCTGTTTTTTATGCGATTAGGATTATATCGGGCTGTTATTCGTTTTGTTACAATAAAATTTACTCAAGTTGCTATTCTTGCTTCAATTTTATCAACAGCCACGCTATTAGCTGTTGTATTTATATTTCAATTTAATTTACCTAGATCAATTCCTTTTCTCTATTTTATCTTTATATCTATTTTTATTACATACACTCGTTTTTTATGGCGAATGTTACTTAGTCATAATAAAGATTCTAGAACTAAAGTTTTGATCTATGGAGCTGGTTATTCAGGCCGACAACTACTAACAGCTTTAAATCAAGGTTCTCATTATTCAGTCGTTGGCTTTATTGATGATAATAAAGCTCTGCATAAAACCATATTACATGGCATTACTGTTTATAGCCCTAAATCATTAGGCAAATTAATAGACAATAAAAACATTAAAAAAATCCTATTAGCAATGCCTAGTGCAACGCAAAGTCAGCGTAAAGCGATTATTAATCGAATTAGTAAATATAAATGTGAAGTACTTACAATACCAGGAATGGAAGATATTGTCAGCGGTAAAGCACATTTAACTAGTTTAAATCAAGTTTCAATTTCTGAACTCTTAGGGCGTGATCCAGTAACTCCCATTGAGTCCTTATTGGCGCAGGATATAAAAAATAAAATTGTTATGGTGACCGGTGCTGGTGGTTCTATCGGTTCTGAATTATGTCGTCAGATTATTAAACAATCACCTAAAAAGTTAATTTTATTTGAATTAAATGAATTTTCCTTATATCAAATACACCAAGAATTATTAAGGAATGCTGATTTTCAACACGTTGAATTAATTCCACTATTGGGTTCGGTACAAAGAAAGCATAGGCTAGATATTATTATGCGTTCGTTCAAAGTAGATACGGTTTATCATGCTGCGGCATATAAACATGTTCCTTTAGTTGAATACAATGTTGTTGAAGGGATTCGTAATAACATTTTTGGAACCTTATATTGTGCCCAAGCAGCTATTGAAGCAGGAGTTTCTACTTTTGTCTTGATTTCTACTGACAAAGCGGTTCGTCCAACCAATATAATGGGTACAACAAAGCGTATGGCTGAATTAATTCTACAAGCATTGGCCAAAACGCAAAATACAACGCGTTTTTGTATGGTTCGTTTTGGAAATGTTTTAGGTTCTTCGGGTTCTGTGGTTCCATTATTTAATAAACAGATTCAAGAAGGTGGCCCAATAACATTAACACATCAAAAAATCACGCGCTTTTTTATGACAATCCCTGAGGCCGCCTCACTAGTTATCCAAGCTGGTGCAATGGGAAAAGGTGGAGATGTTTTTGTTTTAGATATGGGTAAACCAGTAAAAATTTATGATTTAGCCGTAAGAATGATTCATTTAAGCGGTCTAACATTAAGAAATGAGAAAAATCCGAACGGAGATATTGAGATCTCAATTACAGGATTAAGACCTGGTGAGAAATTATATGAAGAACTACTTATCGGTGATAACGTACAGGGAACACAACATCCAAGAATTATGACAGCTATCGAAACAATGCTTGATTGGAATGACTTGAATAACATCTTGCAGCGATTAGACATATTATGTTCAGAGTACAAGATTGATGAGATTAGGGATTTATTGATTTCTTCATCTACAGCTTTTAGCCCAGCAACAGAAAATTGTGATATGGTATATCAAAATTTATCTCAATAATATATTTACATTAAGGAATAAACGGTGAAAATTAGCTTCTCTCCTCCTGATATTACAGATTTAGAAATTAACGAAGTAATTTCTGCCTTAAAGAGCGGTTGGATAACTACAGGCCCTAAAACAAAAGAATTAGAAAATAAACTTGCCTCCTACATAGGTACAGAGAAAGTAGTTTGTTTAAATTCAGCAACAGCAGCTTTAGAACTTATCCTTAGAATATTAGGTATTAAAGAAGGTGATGAAGTCATCACCTGTGCCTATACCTATACGGCCAGCGCAAGCCCAGTTATCCATATTGGAGCAAAACTTGTGCTAATAGATACAAGCCCAAACTCCTATCAAATGGATTACGAGGCATTAGAAAATGCCATTACCGATAAAACAAAAGCAATTATTCCCATTGATATAGCTGGAGTTCCTTGCGATTACGATAAAATTTTCGAAATAGTAGAACGCAAAAAATCCCTATTTAAACCTTCTAATGATTTACAGCAGAAAATAGGTCGCATTGCGGTTGTTGCTGACTGCGCACATTCTTTAGGTAGTATATGGAAGAATAAAATGGCGGGAAATATTGCTGATTTTAGCAGTTTCTCTTTTCATGCAGTTAAAAATTTTACTACAGCTGAAGGTGGATGTGCTACTTGGAAAAATATTGATGGTATAGATAATCAGGATCTTTACCGCCAGTTTCAATTACTATCTTTGCATGGTCAAAGCAAAGATGCGTTAGCTAAAACTAAGTTAGGTGCTTGGGAATATGATATCCAAGGCTGCTACTATAAATGTAATATGACAGATATTAGTGCTGCTATTGGACTAGCGCAATTCAACCGTTATCCTAGCCTATTAGAAAAACGAAAAGAAATTATTAAGAAATATATTTCTGGATTAAAAAATTCTAATATTGATATTCTTCCTCATTTTACGAGTGAATATTCAAGTAGTGGACATTTATTTTTGACACGCCTATTAAATAAAGATGAAGTATCCCGTAACCAATTTATCGAAAAAATGGCAGAAGCTGGTATCGCGACTAATGTTCATTACAAGCCTTTACCTATGCATACAGCATATAAATCACTCGGCTTTTCAATAGAGCAATTCCCTAATGCTTATCAACAATATTGTAATGAGGTAACATTACCTTTACATACCCAGCTAACTGATGAGGAAATTGATTATGTTATTGAAAACTTCAAGCGAATTTTGAGTGATTAATATGATTTTGAGAAATTGGAATGATTTACCTTCACAAATAAAAAATGAATCAGTGAAGCCGTATTATGACTACTTGAAGAAAAAGAAAATTAGCCTACTGTTTAAATTTGCTCTTGATAGATGTTTAGCTACTATTTTATTGATTTTACTATCTCCCTTATTTTTATATATAGCTTATAAAATTAATAAGGATAGTCCAGGCGAGATATTCTTCAGACAAACAAGAATAACTCAATATGGCAGAGAGTTTAAAATTTATAAATTTCGCACAATGGTAGCAAATGCGGAGTCTTTAGGTTCACAAGTCACAGTGGATAATGACAAACGGATTACAACTATTGGAGAAAAGCTCAGAAAAACTCGTTTAGATGAACTCCCTCAATTAATCAATGTTCTCAAAGGAGAAATGAGTTTTGTTGGTACTAGACCTGAAGTACCCAAATACGTAAATAACTATACTGCGGAAATGATGTCAACATTACTCTTGCCAGCAGGCATTACAAGTGAAGCGAGTATTGAATATAAAAATGAAGATAGACTTTTATCTAATGCTGAAGATTCAGATAAAGAATACATTGAAAAAGTACTTCCCGAAAAAATGAAATGGAATTTAGAGAGTATTCGAAATTATTCGTTTAGTAGAGATCTATTTACAATGATAAAAACAGTATTAGCGGTAATTAAGTAATAGAGATATATCTAAAATAATTTTCTAAATTAGACAGTATTATTTAATATAAAAACTCAACTTTTATTTAGATATTTTATTATAATAAGAAATACAATATCTTAAGACGAATTAACCATTATATATGTAGGATATTGATATTATTAATAATTTTTTAGTTACAATTAAGAGAGACTAAACAATGATTGTATCTTTTTGTATTGTTGCACACAATGAAGAAAAAAATATGCCTGCCATTTTTGATATGATCATGGCCCAAGATTATCCTCATGAAAAAATTGAGATTATTTTTGTGGATTCAATGTCTACAGATAAAACAAAAAAATATATGGATGAATTTGTAGCAAAAGCAAGAGGATTCTATAACTCGAAAGTGATTGAAAATGAAAAGATAAAACAAGCCCCCGGTTGGAATATAGCAATTCAAAATGCTAGTGGAGATGTTATAATTAGATTTGATGCTCATGGCTGTGCTCCTCCTGATTTCGTAAGTCGTCGAGTCAGAGTTATCAAAGATGGGGAATACGTTGCAGGAGGGCCCTGTCATAGAATTGTCGATGAACAAACAAAATGGAAAGAAACGCTTTCGACAGCGGAATCTTCAATGTTCGGTAGTGGTATAGCTCCTTACAGAAGAAATTCAACTCGAACATATGTAAAATCGATTTCACACGGAATCTATCGTAGAGAAGTCTTTGATAAAACTGGGGGATTCAATGAAAAACTCGGACGAACAGAAGATAATGAAATGCACTATCGTATTAGGAAATCTGGATATCGAATTTGTTTTGAGCCTTCCTGCATTTCATATCACCATACAAGAAGCTCTTTAAAAGCCATGCTGAAACAAAAGTATGGAAATGGATTTTGGATCGGACGGACAATAGGAATTTGTCCTAAATGTTTTTCTATTTTTCATTTTGTACCTGCAATATTCGTATTATCTATTTTGGCTTCATTAATCTTAGCGACTATAGGTTGCCCTATTTTCATTATATTATTAACAGTGCTATACGGTATAGCTAATATCATAATGACAATAACATCTATTTTTAAAAAAAATTTCTGGATAGGGGATATCTTTCTTCCAATCATCTTTATACTTTTACATTTTTCTTATGGGATAGGTACCATTTGGGGACTAATCAGTATGCCAAGATGGCGTCACGTAGTATATTTGAAAAAGGAATAAAAAGTTAAAGCTTGCAAAACTCAATACTGACATATATTAGAAATATTATTCTTACTTGTATAAATGTAGATATTCATTATAGAATCTGCATTTAGTTATACTATTATTTTTTTATGATAACTAATTAATATTTAAATTGAAAATTTTAATGATTAAAATATATATAGAATACAAAACTCAGATCAATAACTTTTTGTACCTGTCTATTGTTTATGGAGTAAATATTTTTTTACCTCTAGTTCTGTTTCCTTTTTTATTACACAGATTAGGAGAAGGCTTGTATGGGAAAATTATTTTTGCACAAACAATAGCCAATTATTTTCTAGTATTCACCAATTTCGGATTTAACATTTCTAGCACAAAATCTATTAGTCTAAATAAGGATAACCAAGAGAAAACCAACATTATTTTTTCTTCAACAATATACGCTAAATTAATCTTATTTTTTATTTCATTATTAATTACTATCTTATTCTGTATTATATCTGGTATAAACCAGAATGATATGGTTCTTTATATAGCTTCTCTCTTTATTTGTTTTTCTGATGCTTTATTACCAATATGGTTTTTTCAGGGAATTGAAAAAATGAAATATATAACCATAGTTAATGTATTATCAAGAATACTGGGAGCAATATTTATAATATTAATAGTAAGAAATGAATATGATTATATATTTATACCTTTTTTATACTTTATTGGAAATTTAGTAGGCTCTATAATTTCACTCTATATTGCTATCAAGAAAGAAAATGTACGTTTGATATTTGTTGAAAAGAAAAATATTATAGAGAGAATTAAAGAAGGATATGTTTTTTTATTTTCTGATTTTTCATCAATTATAAAAGATAAAGGAAATATTACTATAATAGGAATGTTCTTAGGTATGTCATATGTTACATATTATGATCTAGCTGAAAAGATAATATGGGCCTTTAGATCTATATTATATAATATGAATGTAGTATTTTTCCCATACGTAGTGAAGAATAATATTAAAGGAAAAGTAAGAAAAATTATTTGGGCTATATTTTTATGCAGTTGCTTTCTATATGCTATTTTATATTTATTCTCAGATAAAATAATTTATTTTATATCTAGAGATGAAAATATGCTCTTTATTAATTCTTTTATCCATTTGATGGGAATCTATCTTTTCCTAGCCACTTTTAGTTCTTGCATAGGACAATTTGTTTTGATTACAAATAATCTAGAAAAATTATATTTAAAAAGTTTATTGATTACTTCCATAAGTTATTTTTTCTTAATTTTGTTTTTATATATTACGAAAATATTTTCTATAGAGTCCTTAATTATCGCATACAATGCTAGTGTTTTAGTTGAACTTATATATAGAATATATGTTTGCAAAAATAAAAATTTAATTGGATATATTATTTAATATGAAACTAAAAAAACTCACATCACATTACTTTATTTTTTTACCATACTTAATATTATCATTATATATAAGTATCAACTCAGATATTTCTATTTTTTTACTTGAATTATTTTTATTTTTACTTTATGGAGTTTGTATTATTTGGACAATATTCAACATAAATAAGTATCCACTTGCATTTATTATAACAGCCTTATTTGGGCTTTTTATTTACTCTAGATTTATCTTGGACTTATGGAATTTATTACCTTATGATATAAGATCTCAGACTCGATTTGTTCATAATTATTTTGAGGATAAAACTATAAGTGAAACTATTATAATTTATATTATTTCAATAATGGGACTAATGAGTGGATTTTTAATCATGGATTCAAATAATAAAAAAACGCTCAAAAAAAAATTAGCAAATGAAAAATTTATATATAAAATAGGCATATTATTTTTAATTTTATCTGCTCCAGGATTAATTTATAAAATGTATTTACTAATTAGTATGGTCAATGAACTTGGTTACCTTTCTTTATATAAAATAGATAATCCATCAGATTTAATTAGAACTATTGAATTTACCAGTTATAAATTGTATCTTTTAGGAATAAGTCTATTATTATCTTGTAATCTTAATAAAAAACAATTTTATTTTTTAGCAATATTAATGGTGGTTATATCCGGGGTATATCTTTCTCTAGGAAAAAGAGCAGAGTTTGGAATTTCAACTATATTTCTTATATGGTATTGGTTTTCTTATTTGCATAGAGAGAGAAAAATAAATATAAAATTATCACTACTAATATTAGTTGGTTTAATTTCTTTCTCCTTTATTTTTCAATATATAAATTATTATAGAACTGATTCAGAGACTAATAAAAGCACCAAAGATATCTCAATAATAAATTTTTTAGCCTCCCAAGGTGTTAGCGGTATTGTTTTACCTTACTACATAGAATATAAAGATATAATTAATAGAGATAGTTATCCTTATATAATGGCACCAATTATCGATAGGATGCATAGAGGAGGAGCAAGTATGAGAGTAATAAATAATACAAATTACTTGTCTTATGAACTTACCTATGCGATTTCCCATGAAGCCTATTTAAATGGAGAAGGAGTAGGAGCAAGTTATATTGTAGAATTATATGAAGGTGGGAAAGCTTCTGTTTTTCTAGGAATGGCTTTTCTAGGAATGTTAGTCATTTTTATTGAAATAAGAAAAAATACTCCATATATTAAATACCTATCCTTGCTTTTTGTTATGACACTATTATTTTTACCTAGAGGAGAGTTTTTTGAGTATTTTTATGAATTTATATTATTTTCATTAGTATGGTATTTTTTAAATATAGTATCTCATAGATTAAGGAGTGGATATGAACAATAATAACCTTGATAAGATTGATTTTGTATTACCTTGGGTTGACCCATCAGACGAATTATGGCAAGAAAAAAAAGAGCATTTTAGTAATGAGAGAAACGTCGACTTAGGTTCTAATACATCTGCTAGATATCGGGATATGGAAATATTAAAATACGTTTTACGTTCAATTGAAAAGAATTGCAGCTGGTACAATAATATATTTTTAATAACAGAAGGCCATTATCCAAAATGGCTAAATATAAAACACCATAAAATACGCCTAATTAGCCATGAAGAACTATTTTATGATAAAACAGATCTACCTACTTTTAATAGTAATTCTATAGAATGCAATTTATCCTCCTTAAAAAACTTAGGGCTTACTGAAAAATTTATATATTTAAATGATGATATGCTAATATTCCGAAAGGTTGATGCCTCTAGGTTTTTTATAAATAATCTTCCAGTTGACTTTTTGTGTCATACATTAATTCCAAGATCTAAGTTTTTATTAAAATTACGGGGGATAACTGATTCCTGGAGTTATTCATTATTGAATGATATAACTTTAGTAAATAGTAAAAAAAATATTCAAACTATTTCTAAAGATCTTATATATCATGCTAGTTATTCTATGACCGAAAAATTAAATAACTTCTTAATGAAAAATTTTTATAGAAAAGCCATTAGTCTAAAACATTGGCACCATCCTCAACCCTACTTAATAAATACTTTAGAAAAAGTAAGAGAAATTTTTAAGCTACAACTAGAGAGAGTATCTAAAAATAAATTTAGGGATAAAACTGATCTAACACCGTATTTATATCGATATTGGCATCTGTTAAGTGGTGAGTTTTATCCACTAAAATTTAATGATGGAATAGGTGATAAAAATATTTCCTCAGTGAAAGATGTCAATGAAATTTTCGAAAAACTTAAAAAAGATCCACATATTAATTTTGTATGCTTTAATGATAGTCCTGACTTAACTGAGCAAGAATTTTATCTAGTAAAAGAACGATTATTAAATGAATTGGAAAAAGTTTTTCCTGAAAAGGCAAGTTTTGAAATATAAAATCTTTGCTAAATTTTTAGTAAAAAGATTATCTTTTATTAAATAAGAAATGAGTTAAGTTTATTGAATAATACTACTAACACTACCCTATTATAAGCTTTTATTTATTTTGAATGTGAAAGGTATAATGTTAAAATATCGTTAAACTATTTATTAGAAGATGAAAACTTCTGGTATCCCAAAAACGGAGATTATTATTACGGCCCCTAACTCACGAATAAAACTTGCGTAGTTAAATCTTGTACATTTTTATTCAAGAGTAAATATCCTAATTCACAGGGTAAGATCGCATTTTCTCCAATTTTATGATCCAATATAGTCATATAGTCTCAGCCTACAAAACCTATTGAGGCTATATGAATGTCTTCAGTTTTCGCAATGACTTCCCCCCAGACCTTACCCCAAAAAATATGACTTTCTCGATATTGTTTTTCTTGTCATTACCGCAGTGTTTTCTGGTGCTAATAGCTTGGCGGGCATTAAACTTTTCGGAGAATAGCATCAGGATTAGTTGAGCAGATATCGTCCTCTCGAACATGGCATTCATGTCTATGATACTATTGCTCGTATTATCAAACACATCGTTCCAAAAGCTTTTAACGAGATTTTTATTGATTTTATCAATGAGATAAGAGCAAGGAGTTAATTGCGATTGATGGGAAAACATTGCATCATAGTTTTATATCCTACTTGCTTAATCTAAAAGTAACAATATTGAATCTAGATATTCCACACTTATTACTATGCCTAGAAAAAACCGCACTTTACCAAAAGTGCGGTCTATTTTTAACGTATTTTCAGCAATCCCTACAACGCCTTCAAAATATCATCAACACGCTCTTTCGCATCGCCGAAGAGCATTTGGGTGTTTTCTTTGAAGAATAATGGATTTTGTACGCCTGCGTAGCCCACTGCCATTGAGCGTTTGAATACCACCACGTTAGCGGCTTTCCACACTTCTAGCACTGGCATTCCTGCGATTGGGCTGTTTGGATCGTCCATTGCCGCAGGGTTTACGGTGTCATTTGCGCCGATAACCAATACCACATCAGTATCTGCGAAATCGTCGTTGATTTCGTCCATTTCTAATACCACGTCATAAGGTACTTTGGCTTCAGCGAGTAACACGTTCATATGACCTGGTAAACGCCCTGCTACTGGGTGGATACCAAAGCGCACGTTCACACCACGATCACGCAATTTTTGTGTGATTTCAGCTACTGGATATTGCGCTTGAGCCACCGCCATTCCATATCCCGGGGTGATGATCACAGAGCTTGCATTTTTCAGCATTTCCGCCACTTCTTCTGCCGTTGTTTCGCGGTGTTCGCCTTGTTCTTCATCACCACTTGCAACCACATCATTACCAAAGCCGCCAGCGATAACGCTGATAAATGAACGGTTCATCGCTTTACACATAATGTAGGAAAGAATCGCACCTGATGACCCCACTAATGCGCCAGTTACGATCAAGAGATCGTTATTAAGCATAAAGCCTGCTGCCGCAGCTGCCCAACCTGAATATGAGTTCAGCATTGACACCACCACTGGCATATCTGCACCACCAATTGATGCCACTAAATGCCAACCAAAGGCAAGGGCAATGAGCGTCATTAATAGCACTGGGAAGATATTTTCTGGTGAGCTTAAAAACGCAATCATTAATAAGGCAGAAACCACTAGCGCCGCTAAATTTAATTTATGGCGATGCGGTAACATTAGCGCTTTAGAGTTAATAATGCCGCGTAATTTACCGAATGCGACCACAGATCCTGTAAAGGTTACCGCACCGATGAAGATCCCTAAGAACACTTCCACATTGTGGATTGTAGCAAGGGTTGCTTGTTCTGCATCAAAGGCAGCTTTCGCATTTTCTAATGCTGCTTCGCTGATAAATGCTGTACCTTCAGGCGCAACAAATTCAGGGGTAACGTGTAAGCCAAAGCTGTTAAAGCCAACTAACACCGCTGCAAGACCAACAAAGCTATGTAGAATAGCTACAAGCTCTGGCATTTCGGTCATTTCTACTTTTAATGCACGTTGGATACCAATCACCGCGCCAATCGCCATAGCGATTAAGATCCAAATTTGCCCTGAAGTTTGTGGGCCAAAAATGGTTGCGATAAGGGCGATGGTCATACCCACAATGCCATACCAACAACCTGCTTTAGCAGTTTCGTGTTTAGAAAGCCCTGCTAAGCTCATAATGAAAAGTAATGCCGCTACAATATATGCAGCCTGTACTAAACCTTCTGACATTGCTTTTTCTCCTTAACCTTTTCTAAACATTGCAAGCATACGTTGGGTAACTTTAAAGCCACCAAAAATATTGATACTTGCTACTAAAATTGCAATAAACGCGAGCAGGCTAATAAAGAAACTGCCTTGAGCAATTTGCAATAGCGCCCCCACAATGATGATGCCTGAAATAGCATTGGTTACCGCCATTAATGGCGTATGTAAGGCGTGGCTCACATTCCAAACCACATAGTACCCCACCACACAAGCAAGTACGAATACGGTAAAGTGTGATAAGAATGCCGCTGGCATCACTGAACCTAACCATAGGAACAACACACCAATTGCGCCCATAATGCCGTATTTCACGCGTGGGTCTTGCGGTTTTTCTTCTTTTTTCTCAACCACTACTTCCACTTTTTGCTGCGGCTGGGCTGAAACTTGAATTGGTGGCGCAGGCCAAGTGATTTCACCATCACGAATAACCGTTACACCACGCAATACCACATCATCAAAATCAATATTGATTGTGCCGTCTTTCTCTTTACATAATAACTTGAGCAAGTTCACCAAGTTAGTCCCGTAAAGTTGGGAAGATTGCGTTGGCAAGCGTGCAGGGAAATCGGTATAACCGATCACTTTCACTTGATTATCGGTAACGAACACTTCGCCCGGTTTAGTGTACTCGCAATTCCCCCCTGTTAAGGCAGCTAAATCCACAATCACCGAGCCTGGTTTCATTGAATCCACCATTTCTTTGGTGATCAAACGTGGTGCAGGTTTTCCTGGGATCGCAGCAGTGGTAATGATAATGTCCACTTCTTTCGCTTGTGCCGCATAAAGCTCCATTGCACGGCGATTAAATTCTTCCGACATCACTTTCGCATAACCATCGCCTGAACCGCCTTCTTCTTCAAAATCAATTTCTAAGAAGTCTGCGCCCATTGATTTCACTTGCTCTTTTACTTCAGGACGAGAGTCAAAGGCACGCACAATCGCACCAAGGCTATTTGCGGTACCAATCGCAGCCAAACCTGCCACACCCGCACCAATTACCAACACTTTCGCAGGTGGCACTTTACCTGCTGCCGTGATTTGTCCAGTGAAGAAGCTACCAAACGCATTGGCGGCTTCCACCACCGCACGATAGCCTGAAATATTCGCCATTGACGAAAGGGCATCTAAGGATTGCGCACGAGAAATACGCGGCACCGCGTCCATTGCTAATACATTGATTTTCTTAGCCGATAATTTTTGCATTAAGGCTTCATTTTGGGCTGGCCAAATAAAGCTGATCAGGGTTGCCCCTTCTTTAATTAACGCAATTTCCTCATCAGTTGGCGGATTCACTTTCATAATCACATCGGCATTCCAAACCTCTTGTGCTGTGCCGATTTTCGCGCCTGCATTAATAAATGCCTGATCTTCAAAACTTGCTTTAAAACCTGCATCGTGTTCAACCAGCACTTCAAAGCCAAGCTTTAAAATTTGCTGAACAGTCTTTGGCGTTGCCGCCACACGGGTTTCATTATCAAGCAGTTCTTTAGGTACACCAATTAACATAATGTTTCCTTCAAATTGGTTGATGATAAAATCTGGAAAACCTTGCTTTCCAGCCCATAAATGACAATAGTCAAAACCGCTCTAACTGTACCATTTATTGCAAAAAAGATACAAAAAGATTTTGCAAATTTCATTGAAAAAATTTACCTATAAATCAAATTTTTAAAAATCATCTAAAAAAGCCATAGAATCAATAATTAAAAACGAATAAAAAAGCACCGCACTTTACTTTTTCATAATTTTACAAAATGATACACTTCCCTTTTTAATCGAAACAGGAACACAAAATGCAATTACCCGCACTTCAATCCGCCACACTGATACGCCGTTACAAACGTTTTTTAGCCGATGTAGAACTAGCGAATGGTGAAGTTCTCACCATTCACTGTGCCAACACAGGGGCAATGACAGGCTGTGGCGAAAAAGGCGATACCATTTGGTATTCAATCTCCGACAGCAAAACCCGTAAATATCCCCATTCGTGGGAACTCACCCAGCTCAAAAATGGACAAATGGTGTGCATTAACACGCACCGCTCCAATCAGCTCACCTTTGAAGCCTTGCAAAATAAGCAAATCAAAGAATTAGCCGCATACAGTGAAATTCTGCCAGAAATGAAATATGGCGAAGAAAACAGCCGCATTGATTTTTTGCTCAAAGGCGAAGGCTTGCCCGATTGCTATGTTGAAGTGAAATCCGTCACGCTCGTAAAAGGCAATCTCGGAATGTTCCCTGATGCAGTAACAACCCGCGGGCAAAAACACTTGCGTGAATTAATGGCGATGAAAAAGCTGGGACATAGAGCGGTGATTTTTTTCGCAGGATTGCACAACGGTTTCGATCGCTTCAAAGTAGCAGAATATATCGATCCCGAATATGCGAAACTACTCAAACAAGCCATTAAAGAAGGCGTGGAAGTTTATGCCTACGCAGGGGAATTTGAATTTTCTCAACAAATTCCTACCGCACTTTCTCTTACAAATTCAGTACCTTACATCGAATAACAAAATTTGTTGAGAATTATTTGCATTTATCTATTGACTTCCTATTTGAGAACTATTATCATCTAATCATTCAAACAATAATAGATAATCACTCCAACACTTTAGTGCCTCTCCCCCCACAGAAAGAGGCACTTTTTTTGTGTGTGAAATTGACAAGTGCGGTACTTTTTTCACAATTTTTCCTTAAATCTTCTCCGCCAAAGGCTTGGGCTAATTTGATGTTTTTTCTTGAAATGTTGGCGAAAGGCGGTGGCAGAATGAAATCCCACTTGAGCCGCAAGGCGTTCAATTTCTAAATCTGTGCTTTCTAATAAAATGCGTGCTTGTTGCAAGCGAATTTCAATCAACCATTCTGTAAACGCCATTCCTGTGGCTTGGCGAAAATGACGGGTAAAGGTGCTACGGCTCATATTTAAACGCTGAGCAAGATCATTAATGCAATAATCCTGCGTCAAATTTTGCTGAATATGCTGCAATAATTCATTGATATTTTCACTGGCAGATTTTCTTGCCACAGGGCGTTCGATAAACTGTGCCTGCCCACCTTCTCGGTGTGGTGAGATCACCAACATTCGAGCCAACTGATTGGCTATTTTCACCCCATAAATCCGCCGCACAATGGCTAAACAGCAATCTAGCCCTGCCGCCGTGCCTGCTGAAGTCATCACCTTACCGTCTTCCACATAAATCGCTTGAATATCCAAATTTACGTTTGGAAAACGCTGACGAAAAGCCGCCTCCCCTAGCCAATGGGTTGTGGCACGTTTGCCGTTTAACACGCCACTGTATGCCAATGGAAACGCACCGTAACATAGCCCCACTAATAACGCGCCACGCTCCAAGGCACTTTGCAAGGCGTTCTGCATTGCTAAGCTAGGCGGTTGGGTTAAATCGTGCCAACCAAAATGAACGATAACATCAGCTGTTTCCAACAAGGATAAATCCCCATCAGCAGGCACAAAAATGCCCTTTTCGCCATAGCAACTTTGGGTATTTTCTGCCACGATTTTCACTTTGAATAAGGGAGCTTCGCCAATATTTAGCGAAAAAACCATATTCGGAATGGCAAATTGAAAGGGATTAAAGTTAGGGTATAAAACCAAAGCAACAACAGGTGCGGTCATATTTTTCTCGATTTTTGAGTCAATCTTTTCGTTATATGAATAATAAGCCAATATTTTTGATTTAGCAAAATAGCGATAATGGCATTTTTCATCAACAAAGGAAATTTTATGAAGATTAAACACTTATTTTCTAGCTTTTTACTTAGCGCCGTATTGGCAACTAACGCTTTGGCGCAAGATGTCTATCAACATATTCGCAATGCCACCGCTAAGCTCACTTATGCGGGCGAAACCTTTTTAATCGACCCAATGCTTGCCAAAAAAGGCACTTATGAAGGTTTTGAAGGCACGCTCAACAGCCAAAAGCGTAATCCATTGATTGAGTTACCTATGCCTGCTGAAGACGTGTTCAAAGGCGTGTCTGCGGTGGTGGTTACTCATACCCATTTAGATCACTGGGATCCTGTGGCACAACAAATCTTACCGAAAAATTTGCCTATCATCGTACAAAATCAAGCCGATGCAAAACTCATTAAAGATCAAGGGTTTAAAGATGTTCGCGTGCTAGATGAAAGCCTAAAAATCGGCAAAGTAACGCTACACAAAACAGGGGGCGCACACGGCACGCCTGAAATGTATGCCGTTGCCCCATTGGGTAAGCTCTTAGGCGATGCAATGGGTGTGGTATTCACCGCCAAAGATCACAAAACTCTCTATATTTTGGGCGATACACTGTGGACGGCAGATGTAAACAAAGCCTTAATCAATTACAACCCTGATGTGTTAGTGATGAATACAGGTGATGCGCGCGTTAATGCCTTTCCAAATAACGGCATTATTATGAGCAAAGAAGACGTGGCTCACGCTTACCAAGCTGTGCCAAATGCCAAAATCATTGCGGTGCATATGGATTCAGTCAATCACACTGCGGTAAGCCGTAAAGATTTACGTGAATTTATCGCCAAAGAAAAATTAACCGATCGCGTTAGTGTGCCAAATGATGGTGAGAACATCGCATTCTAAAAAATATTGAAAAAAATTACCGCACTTTGAGCTACTTTGGGAAACCATTCAAAGTGCGGTCAAAATTTCACAAATTTTCCCCTATTCCACATCACTTTCTTTAAACCATTGCGCTAAATATTCCAGCAAGGCGGCTGCGCTGGGCAATAGGCTTTTCCTTGACGGATAAACTGCGTGGATCATTCCGCTCGGTAAATGATAAGGCTCGGCAAGGGCAATGTTGAGTTGGTTATGCTGTATTTCTTTGCGTACGGAAATATAAGGCTATGCGCTGAAATCCAACAAACTTGGAATCGTCCTGATGCAGAAAAATGGGCAGAAGCTTATCAAGCCGTTTTCCCTGAATATCAACTATTAATCGAAAGCTATCAAAAAGCCCGTGAAGTTGAGAAAAACCACGAAGTTTTAGATTCTGAAAAATAACTTTTTAATGAGTGTGTTTTTTATTTTATACCGCCTAATTTTAGGCGGTATTTTTTTGAAAAAATCACCGCACTTTGATGTTATTTTACTGACTCAAAGTGCGGGGATTTTTCCTTGATTTTATGCCATTGTCGCGGCATCTAAAATCAGTTGCGTTACCGCTTCGGCTTGCGACATTAGCGAAGCGTGGCTTGCATCAAGGCTGATAATTTTACGTGGGGAAATACGTTCCGCCATCATTTTTTGGTTAGCCGGAGAGATCATTCTATCTTGCGTAGAAATTTGGTAAAAACTTGGTTTCACCTTCCAAGCGGCTTGGCTGACGGTATCCGCAAAAGTGGAAGCTAATGGGGCTTTTTGTGTAATCGCCATTGGGTACGCTTCGTCCTCGCTCACATCTTGGCAAAAACTTTGCTGATAACGACTGCGGTCAATCCATAAATAACCATCACTATCGCCAACAATGGCAGAAAATGCTTCAGGTGGATTTTGTTGACTAATTCCGCCCGCACTTTCACCCACTTCAGGAGCAAAGGCGGCGATATAAACTAAAGCTTTCACATTAGGTAAATCGCCCATTTCTGTGATCACTTTACCCCCATAAGAATGCCCTACCAGCACCACTGGCTTCTGAATTTGTGCCACCATTTTGCGTGTACGCGCTGCATCATCAGCTAATGAAGTGAGCGGATTTTCTACCGCATACACATCAAAATACCCCTGTGCTTTCAATGCGTTAATCACGTTATTCCAATGGCTTGCACCGCCCCAAAAACCGTGTACTAAAACAATTGCAGGTTTTTCCATTTTTTACTCCTAAGTTTACATAAAGTTTATGATAAATTTTGTGCAATCATACGCTCATCATAAGCAAAAACAATAGGTAAAAATAGGGTCATCTCTCTAAATTCAATAGGCTTTACCAATAAGAAATAACAAAGTGCGGTCAAAATTTGGCAAATTTTTAGCAGTCATTTAATGCGCGTAATTGATTGCCTGTGGCATCAAAATTATCAGCCGAAAGCCAGCGTTGGAACTTAGGTTTCATTGCCTGCCATTCTTCTTGCAACATTGAAAACCACGCCGTATCGCGATTACGCCCTTTATACACCAGCGCACGCCTAAAAACCCCCTCAAATTGAAAGCCAAGGCGCTTCGCCGCATTGAAAGACGGCTGATTTAGACTATCACATTTCCATTCGTAACGGCGATATTGTAGGGTTTCAAACACATATTGCATTGCTAAAAATTGGGCTTCGGTTGCAACACGGGAATGTTTAAGGCTTTCTGAATAAATCACCCAGCCCATTTCGATAGTACGATTTTTCGTATCAATGCGCATTAGAGAAAATGTCCCTACCACTTTTTTGCTCGCCTTATCAATAATCGCCAAATAATAGGGATCTGACAGGCTTTCCCATTGTTGCAAAAGTTGCCGTGCGGCTTGTTCGTTAGGTTGTGCATCAATAGACAAATAAGTCCATTGGCTTTCAGGGCTATTTGGCCCAAAAAAATCATAAATATCGCTAAAATGACGAGATACACAAAGCCGTTCCAAACGACAATATTGCCCTTCTAACGTTTGAATATTCGGCAACTCTCCCACTGTAAAATCTGCAATAAGTTCACCGATAGGCTGACCGAGATGGTTAATTGGCATTGTACTCCCTCATAAAAATAGGCGTAACACCTGTAATAATTGATATACTTGATGTTAAAGCTTTAAATGCTAATTTCAATACAGCTGTCGTACTGCATAATGACTTGTTTTATTGCACGACCTCTGGTTGTGATAATACTGTCGATAGCCTGAAAACTTTCAATTAAGCCAGTTAAAAAATCTTTCAATTAATACCGCACTTTTAAAAAGTGCGGTGTTTTTTTAGCTTTTTTGTATAACTGTGGAATGTCAAAACAACACTCAGCCATACAGCATTATGATATTACTTATCCACCACAAGTACACTTTTACTCAAACGTAATTGTTTCTGTAATTCAAGCGTTACCTTATGTGCTTTCTCCCAATCTTTCTTCGTTAGTAATGGGCGAATTTCCCGTAAATAAATTTCGGTACTTGTTTCCCCTGTATGATGTTCGTACCCCAATGAATGGCTACGCCAACGTTGAGGATCAATTAACACATCTTGAGAATAAAAAGGATCAGAATTATTTTGGATATGTTTGTCTAATTTCGCACGTAATTCCCGCTTAATCTCTCGGTAATTTGGATCATTTGCTAAATTACGTGTTTCGCCGCGATCATTGACCATATCATAGAGTTCTTCTTCCTCGTCCTCTTTGTAAAGCACATATTTAAACTCATTCGTTCTTAACATTCGTGCTGGTTGAAGATCAAGATTTCGATCCGTATTCCAATGGGCAACAACATATTCTCGCCACGCTTCGGTCGGTTTATTTTGTAATAACGGTAACAAGGAACGCCCATAAATCGGATTAGGAACGGTTAACCCTACATAATCACAAAGTGTTGGCAATAAATCACATAAGGATACCAGCTCTTTTTTATGCTGATTTTTTTGAATATCTGGCCCGAGGAAGGTAAAAGGTACATTCATCGCTTCTTCATAAAACCAATTCATTTTTGTAACAAGCCGATGCGCCCCCATTGCGTCGCCGTGATCAGAGAAAAAGACAATGAGCGTATCATCATAAAGCCCGTTTTCTTTCAATGCATTAATGACTTGCCCAATATAATTATCCGCAAGTTCTGTATAGTAATAATAAGCTTTAAGATATTGTTGAAAATTCTTTTCATTCCATTTGCCTGCCTGTTTTACTCTTGTATGAGTACAGCAAGCATATTGAACCGCTTTTGGTCGATTAATTAAATCTGATTTTGTATCAAAATTATCTAAAAGCTCAGGCAATTCGCCGATCCCTTCAATATCGCCGTGTTCTCCTGCAAATTTTCCTACCCAGCCGTTAATATTATGCGGATTATTGAATTCAACCGCTAATAAAAATGGTTTTTTCTCTTTTCGTTGATTCAAACGATTAATAAATTTTAAGCTTTCCTCTAAGCAATATACATCTTCTTTAGTGTCATAATTCACAGGAAAAGCGGGTTCAGCGGGAAAATCTTTTTCAATTTGTTCCGCACTAATAAAACCTCTCAACGCACCGTGATCATGGCGTTTTCCAAAATGGTAGCATTCATAGCCCGCCTCACTAAAAATAGATCCCACGGTTGCCAAAGTTTCAGGAATATCCGCATTATCATTGGCAACAACTCCCGTATGATGAGGTAAACATCCTGTCCAAAAGCTCGAGCGCGAAGGCGCACATAGCGGATAACTACAATAAGCATTCTCAAAACTGACACCTTGAGCCATTAACGCATCAATATTCGGCGTTTTTACGACCTTATTTCCATATCCCCCAACCGCACGTTTAGCTAGCTGATCAGCGGTAATAATGACAATATTTTTAGCATTTAATAATTTTTCGCCTTCATTACTACAGGTATCCTTAGCCATAGTTTCTGGCATTACCACCATACCAGCAGAACCTAATGCGACATTACGAATAAATTTTCTACGTGTAATACTCATCGTTCCTCCAAGATATTTAAGTGAAACCCTGTAGAGAATGATATGACACTTTTCATTTTAAAACTGTGAAATAGCTCACACAAAATAAAACATAAAATTATTTTTTTTGAAAAAATGATTCAAAAAATACTTTAATACGATGCAGTAACATCATCTTCTTTTAATAACACTATGGCTATACTTTTGCTACAAAGATTTCAACGACACGTCTTTATTTCATAGATTTCATTTGAATATTGTTTTTTCCTATCTATAATAATGAAATTCAAGAAAATAATTTACACATATAGGATACCTCAATGACTGATCTTTCACCTTTGCTTGCCGAGCAGCTTGCTGAGCTTAAACGCGGCACAGATCAACTTTTTTCAGAACAAGATTTAATCGAAAAACTTAAAGAAAACCGTCCGTTACGCATTAAATTAGGGGCTGATCCAACTGCACCCGACATTCATTTAGGGCATACGGTGGTGTTAAATAAATTGCGTCAATTCCAAAATTTTGGTCATCACGTGATGTTTTTGATCGGGGATTTCACCGCCACCGTGGGCGATCCATCGGGTAAAAACGCAACCCGCCCGCCACTTTCTCGCGAAGATGTGTTACGCAATGCGGAAACCTATAAAGAGCAAATTTTCAAAATCCTTGATCCTGAAAAAACAGAAATCGTGTTCAACTCTGATTGGTTAGGACAATTAGGCACGGTAGGAATGATCCGCCTTGCCTCCAATTACACCGTGGCGCGTATGCTTGAGCGTGATGATTTCAAAAAGCGTTTTAGCAATAATCAGCCGATTGCAATTCACGAATTTATCTATCCATTATTACAAGGCCACGATTCCGTGCATTTGAAAGCCGATGTGGAATTAGGTGGCACAGACCAAACGTTCAATTTGCTGATCGGGCGTGAACTGCAAAAATCAGACGGTCAAAAACCGCAAGTCGCCATCACCTTGCCACTGCTTGTGGGCTTAGACGGCGAGAAAAAAATGTCGAAATCTCTCGGCAACTACATCGGCGTAACGGAAGCACCTAATGAAATGTTCGGCAAAATTATGTCGATTTCTGATGAATTAATGTGGGATTGGTACGACTTGCTTTCTTTCCGTCCACTCAGCGAAATTGCTCAGTTCAAACAAGAAGTAGCAGAAGGACGCAACCCGCGTGATATTAAGGTGTTATTAGCGAAAGAAATCACTGCTCGCTTCCACTCCGAAGCCGAGGCAGACGCCGCAGAACAGGCGTTCATTAACCGTTTCCAAAAAGGGGCGATCCCAGATGAAATACCAGAATTTACTTTTGAAGGGGAAATCGGCTTGGCAAACCTGTTAAAAGAAGCAGGCTTAGTGAGCTCAACTTCAGAAGCCATTCGTATGGTAAACCAAGGTGGGGTGAAAATTGACGGTGAAAAAGTTGAAGATGCGAAAGCTGTGATTTCAGCATCCACTGCGGTGTATCAAGTGGGCAAACGCAAATTTGCACGCGTTACCGTGAAATAAAAGTTGAATGTTAGGCGTATGAAAATACGCCTTCTTTTTACCAGCAAGCTAAATGGATTTTGCAAGTCATTGAAAGATCAGCAACATTTCCATATAAAAATACAGTGTAATAAAACGTAAAATAAAAGTGCGGTAAAAAAATTAGCCATTTTTAATATTATCAATAGGTGGAATTATGTCAGAAAAAATTTGGGTATTAGGCGATGCGGTGGTGGATTTAATCCCCGATGGCGAACAACATTATTTACGCTGTGCCGGTGGCGCGCCAGCCAATGTGTCAGTGGGCGTAGCACGGCTCGGCGGTGAAAGCGGTTTTATCGGCAAAGTGGGCAAAGATCCTTTGGGCGAATTTATGCAACAAACCTTGCAGCAAGAAAAGGTGGATACCACGTTTATGACCTTAGATCCCGCGCAACGCACTTCTACCGTGGTGGTTGGATTAGATCAAGGTGAACGCAGCTTTACCTTTATGGTTAATCCAAGTGCGGATCAATTTTTGCAAGTTTCTGAATTACCAACCTTTTCGCAAAGGCAATGGTTGCACTGCTGTTCCATTGCATTAATCAACGATCCTTCCCGCACGGCAACCTTCACCGCGATGAAAAATATTCGTCAGGCGAAAGGTTATGTGTCTTTCGATCCCAATTTGCGTGAAAGCCTATGGCAAAGCCTTGATGAAATGCGGCAGGTGGTAATGCAAGCGGTGGCTTTAGCTGATGTGCTGAAATTTTCGGAAGAAGAACTCACTTTCCTAACGCAAACCGACAGCCTTGAAAAAGCCTTTGAAAAAATCACCGCACTTTATCCGCAAAAGCTGATTATCGTTACCCTAGGCAAAGAAGGGGCGCTTTATCATTTCAATGGCACAAAAGAAATTGTAGCAGGCAAAGCGTTACAACCTGTGGATACCACGGGCGCAGGCGATGCCTTTGTGGGTGGTTTATTAGCAGGGCTTTCGCAAAATCCTGATTGGCACAGCAATCACGAAACGCTCGTGAAAATCTTACGCCAAGCCAACGCCTGCGGTGCGTTAGCCACCACAGCAAAAGGCGCGATGTCTGCCCTACCGAACCACGAACAATTACAAGCGTTTTTAAGCGAATAAGGAGAACGCCAATGATCATTTTCAATGAAGGGAAATACAAAAGCCTTTATGCTGCAGAGCAAGGGGAGCTAGAAAAAATCGCTCAAACCGTGGCGCAAGATCAGGATTTTCGCCCTGTTTATCATCTTGCACCACCAACGGGCCTGCTTAACGATCCGAACGGTTTGATTTTTGATGGCGAAAAATATCATCTTTTCTATCAATGGTATCCCTTTGATGCCCTACATGGAATGAAACATTGGCAGCATTTCATCACGCAAGATTTCCAACAATTTAGCCAAGCAGATTTGCTTGTGCCTTGCGAATTATATGAAAGCCACGGCTGCTATTCAGGCGGTGCGGTGTTAATTGATGACAACATCGCGGTGTTCTACACAGGCAATACCAGACGCCCAAGCGATAATCAGCGCGTGCCTTATCAAAATCTGGCAATTTTCAGCAAAGACGGAAAATTATTAAGCAAGCGCCCGCTTATCGAACAAGCGCCACAAGGCTACACCGAACACGTTCGCGATCCCAAACCGTTTCTCACCAAAGACGGCAAAATTCGCTTTATCTGCGGTGCGCAACGGGAAAATCTCACCGGTACAGCGCTCGTGTTTGAAATGGATAATTTAGCCGGCACCCCACGTTTATTAGGCGAACTTGCCCTACCCGCTTTCGATAATCAAGGCGTGTTTATGTGGGAATGCCCTGACTTATCGCAAATGGGCGATAAATCGCTCTTTATTTGGTCGCCACAGGGCAAAGCGCGTGAGCGCGAGCAATATCAAAATAATTACCACGCGGTTTATGCCTTGGGTAATCTTGATGATCGCCAATTCCACGCAGAACAGATTGCAGAACTGGATCAAGGCTTTGATTTCTATGCGCCACAAACCTTTTCTGGCACACAAACAATGCTGTTCGGCTGGGTGGGATTGCCTGATTTAAGCTACCCTACGGATCTCTACAAATGGCATTCGATGCTTTCAATGCCACGTCAATTACGCTTACAAAACGGCAAAATCTATCAGCAACCGATTGAAAATATTTATAAAAATCTCACCGCACTTCAATCTATTACGGTTGAAAAAGAGGCTGTGATTGCAGATTTAGATCGTGCTTATCTCAAATTTGATGCAAACGCCCAACCGTTCAGCCTGAAATTCTTTAATAATGCACAAAATCAGCATTTAACCCTAAGTTATGACGGCAAGTTGCTCTGCCTAGATCGCAGTCAAACGGAACAAACAGATTCAATACAGGCATTAGGCGAAAAACGCTATTGTGAAATCAAAAACTTACACCAAGTGGAAATTTTCTTCGATCGCTCCGTGGCTGAAATTTTTCTCAATAACGGCGAAAAAGCAATGACCTCACGCTTTTTCATCTGCACGAGAGAAAATCAACTTTGTACAGATAAACCGCTTACATTACAGGTGGGGTATCCAAAGAAAATTGAGGTTGATTATACAAAATAGCAAATAGATCTGTTTTTTTTAATTTGTGTAACTATAATTAGTATCAAAAAAGTAGGGTAAATGGGGAAATCTGAAAAATTATTAGAAAAATTAGCTAACGCTAAAAATACCTTTATTTGGACAGATTTACTCACCTTATTAGCTCGGTTAGGCTATGAAAAACGTGAAATGGCTGGCTCTCGCGTTAGATTTTACAACGCAGAGCTTGATCACTTAATCTTGTTACATAAACCGCACCCTGAAAATTACATCAAAGGTGGGGCGTTAAAATCAGTTAAAGAGGGATTAAAAGGAGTGGGATTACTATGACATTACTCAAATACAAAGGCTATGTCGGCACTATAGAAGCAGATTTAGAAAATAATGTGCTATTTGGCAAATTGGCATATATCCGAGATGTGGTTACCTACGAAGCAGAAACCTTGCCACAATTAGAGAAAGAATTTCAAACTTCTGTGGATCTGTATTTACAAGATTGCCAAGAACTTGGGCGAACGCCTGACAAACCTTTCAAAGGCGTATTTAATGTGAGAATTAGCGAAGAACTTCACCGTAATGCCGTGTTGGCTGCGGGCGATCTGAGCTTGAATGCCTTTGTTGCCGAAGCAATTAAAGAAAAAGTAGAGCGTGCTGGCATTACAAATTAATACAATCTCGTATCATTTCCCCTACAAAATACAATAAAAGTGCGGTACAATTCCGCACTATTTTTATCTAAAATTAGCCAATCACCGAGAAAATATGGAACAGTTTAATCAATATATTCCTGATGAAATCACAATGTGTCGCTTTGGAGCGAAATTAATGCAAATTGTTAGCCAAATGGCGACAGAAAAAGGCATTGTGATTTATTTAAACGGTGATCTTGGCGCAGGGAAAACCACCCTAAGCCGTGGAATGATCCAAGGGTTAGGCTATGAAGGTAAGGTGAAAAGCCCAACTTACACCTTGGTGGAAGAATATCATTTAGCGGGAAAATCCATTTATCATTTTGATTTATATCGTTTAAGTGATCCCGAAGAATTAGAATTTATGGGCATTCGTGATTATTTTAATGCGCAAAGTATTTGCCTAATTGAATGGTCTGAAAAAGGGCGTGGTTTACTTGCTGAGCCTGATTTGATCATTCAAATTGATTATGTTGATGATGCACGCAATCTCACTTTGCACGCCAAAAGCAAGCAAGGCGAGCAGATTATTCAACAGCTCATCGCATAAACTGATTGATAATACCATTTAACCTAAGCTATTTTTTTGTGAAGTTTTAGAATGAGAAACCTTTACCGATTTATTTACCTTTTTTTCTTATGCGGATTTGTCGCCGTTTCAAACGCTTTCGCCAATGTTTGGACGATCGCCATTGACCCCGGACACGGCGGAAAAGATCCCGGTGCAATTAGCCGTACCCAACACATTTATGAAAAAAATGTAACGCTTTCTATTGCGCGAGAACTTAAAGCCTTGTTGGATAAAGATCCCAATTTCCGCGCGGTACTAACGCGCAAAGGCGATTATTATATTTCTGTGCCAGAACGCTCAGAGATTGCACGCAAATATAAAGCGAATTATCTGGTTTCCATTCACGCCGATTCGTCTGTTTCCCCTGATTTACGCGGTGCGTCCGTGTGGGTGCTATCCAACCGCCGCGCCAACAGCGAAATGGGGCAATGGTTGGAAGATCATGAAAAGCGTTCTGAGTTATTAGGCGGCGCAGGTTCGGTGCTAGCTTCACATAAAGAGAAATATTTAGATCAAACAGTGCTAGATTTACAATTTGGCCATAGCCAACGTGTGGGCTATGAGCTTGGTTCGATTGTATTGCGCCGTTTTGCCAAAATCACCACCTTAAGCCGCAGCACGCCACAACACGCTAGCCTTGGCGTGCTACGTTCTCCTGATATTCCATCGATTTTGGTGGAAACAGGCTTTTTATCCAACCCTGATGAAGAGAAAAAACTCAACTCACTGGCTTATCGTAAAAAATTGGCGATGGTGATTTATGAAAGTTTGGTGGATTTCCGCCGCCGTTATGTGAAAAGTGACATTAATGTAGCCAAGACGCCTACGGTGAAAGAAAGTGCGGTCAAAAACTCAAACGAAAAATCACAAACGCAAATTAAAGATAGCGGACTTCGTCATAAAGTTAAAAATGGCGAAAGCCTTGGTGGATTAGCAACTAAATATAATGTAAAAATGAGCGATATTATTGCCTTAAACAAGCTCAAGCGCCATGAATTATGGATTGGTGAAACCATCAAAATTCCTGACAATGGCAAAAATAGCAAAGCTGCAACAAGTAAAGCCGAGCCGAAAAATAGTAAAACAACAAGCAAAACAGAAAACAAAAAAGCAGATAATAAAAAGACAGATAAGTCAAAAACCGATAACAAAAAAGCGGATAAAACTGCAAACAAAAATACCAAAACCGAGAATAACGGAAAAGACAAAACTCCGCCGAAATTCCATACAGTGAAAAAAGATCAAACCCTGTATGCGATTTCGCGTGAATATAATATTCCTGTGCCAACGCTGTTAAAACTCAATCCAAAATTGAAAAACGGCAAAGTGCAAACAGGACAAAAAATTCAGCTACGTTAGGGCTGTTGATATAGGAACGCCAATGCCAATTCAAATTCTGCCACCGCAACTTGCTAACCAAATCGCTGCCGGCGAGGTGGTGGAACGCCCTGCATCTGTGGTGAAAGAATTAGTGGAAAACAGCCTTGATGCGGGCGCGAATAAAATCCAAGTAGATATTGAAAACGGCGGTGCAAGCCTAATCCGTATTCGCGACAACGGCACAGGTATTCCGAAAGACGAACTTTCCCTTGCTCTTGCACGCCACGCCACCAGCAAAATTGCGAGCATTGAAGATTTAGAAGCCATTCTAAGTTTAGGCTTTCGTGGCGAGGCATTAGCAAGTATTAGCTCAGTTTCACGCCTTACGCTCACCTCGCGCACGGAAAAGCAAAAAGAAGCTTGGCAGGTTTACGCTCAGGGGCGAGAAATGGAAACCACTATCAAGCCAGCTTCTCACCCTGTTGGCACCACCGTTGAAGTTGCCAATTTATTTTTTAATACGCCTGCTAGACGTAAATTTTTACGCACCGATAAAACAGAATTTTCTCATATTGATGAAGTGATCCGCCGCATCGCGCTTGCAAAACCGCATATTGCTTTCACGCTTACGCATAATGGCAAAATCGTGCGTCAATACAAAAGTGCGGTGGATTTTTCGCAAAAATTAAAGCGTATTGCTGCCATTTGTGGCGATGAGTTTATTGCTCACGCCCTGCATATTGATTGGAAACACGATGATTTGCACCTTTCTGGTTGGGTGGCTGAACCGCATTTTAAGCGTTCGCAAAACGATCTCACTTATTGCTATGTGAATGGGCGAATGGTGCGCGATAAAGTAATCACCCACGCCATTCGTCAGGCCTATGCGGATTATTTAGGCGCGGAAGAATACCCTGCTTATATTCTATTTATTGATCTCAACCCTAACGAAGTGGACGTGAACGTTCACCCCACCAAGCACGAAGTGCGTTTCCAGCAAGCCCGTTTGGTACACGATTTTATTTATCAGGGTGTACAAAATGCCTTACAGACCAGTTTTGAATTAGGGCGTAATGAGATTGCTATGCAGCAAATGTCGTCCCCTGAAACCGCTACACAACGAGAAGAAAATACTTTCCAAGTGCAAGAGCCACAAGGCTTATGGCAGCCTAATCAGGGTTCGGTAAACCGTGCAGCAGCAGGAAGAAATATTTTTCAGCCAATGCCTGATTATTCAGAACGGAATGAGCAGAACACGGTGGGAAAAAGCACGGCAGAAAAAAATACGCCAAAAGCGTCAAAAGAAAGTACGGTAGAAAGTGCGGTAGAAAAATCAGCAAAATTTACACCGCACTTTGAGCATTACACCAAAACGCCTGCGGTATCCCAAAAGGAACGCCAAGCCTATGGTGAATTGCTACAAACAGGGGAATTGCAACAAAGCACGCAAACGGCTGCACCGAATAAAATTCAATCTGCGCCTGAAATGCCCCTTGCGCAATCTAACCATATGCTACGCACCTTAGCCTTAGTGGAAAATAAGGCCTTGTTATTGCAACAAAATCAGCAATTTTATCTGTTGCCAATTAAAAAATTACAACAAACGCATATTCAATTAAGCCTGCAGCAAAATAATGTGCCGCAGCAAGCGTTGCTGATCCCCATAATGTTTCGCTTAGACACGGAACAACAAGCCCATTGGCAGCAACAAAAAGCGTTCTTTGTGCAAGCAGGTTTTGATTTTAATGAAAATCTTGCCCAACATCGCATTAGTTTAACCAAAGTGCCGAGCTGTTTGCGTCAGCAAAATTTACAACAATGTGTGGGCAATCTGCTCAATCAAAATGTGGATAATTTCACCCAATTTTTAACCGCACTTTGTCAACAACTGGATTATGTAAATATTGAAATTTTCAGTGATGCAGTAAATTTGCTCAGCGAAACCGAACAACTAGCTCAGCAACAAACGAAATTTGATTTATCCCAATTATTTATCGCCATTGATTGGCAACCTTATTTACAGCAGGAACAATAATGTCAGCCAAACCTCGCGCGATTTTCTTAATGGGGCCAACGGCCTCAGGCAAAACAGACTTAGCGATCAAATTACGCCAACATTTCCCGGTGGAAGTGATCAGCGTGGATTCAGCCTTAATTTATCGTGGAATGGATATTGGCACGGCAAAACCCAATGCGGAAGAACTAACACTCGCCCCGCACCGTTTGATTGATATTAAAGATCCGAGCGAAAGCTATTCTGCGGCAAATTTTCGTCAAGATGCGTTGCGTGAAATGGCGGACATCACGGCGCAAGGCAAAATTCCTTTGTTAGTGGGCGGCACTATGCTCTATTACAAAGCCTTGCTTGAAGGGCTTTCACCGCTGCCATCGGCAGATGAAAATTTACGTCAAGAAATTGAGCAAAAAGCCGCACAAATCGGTTGGAATGGCTTGCATCAAGAGCTGGCAAAAATTGACCCTGTTTCTGCACAACGCATTAATCCGAACGATAGCCAAAGGATCAACCGCGCGCTGGAAGTGTTTTATCTCACAGGGAAATCACTCACCGAACTCACCGAACAAAAAGGCGAAGCGCTGCCTTATGAGATCACGCAATTTGCTATTGCCCCACAGGATCGTCAAATTTTGCACCAACGCATTGAACAGCGTTTTCATAAAATGATTGCGCAAGGCTTTCAGCAAGAAGTGGAAAAACTCTATCAGCGTGGCGATTTGCACGCGGACTTGCCGTCCATTCGCTGTGTGGGCTATCGTCAAATGTGGGAATATTTGCAAGGCGATTATGATCACGATGAAATGGTTTTTCGTGGCATTTGTGCGACACGGCAGTTGGCGAAACGGCAAATTACTTGGCTACGCGGTTGGAAATCACCCATCACTTGGCTTGATAGTTTAGCGCCAGAAAAATCCTTCCAGCAAATGACGCAAACGTTAAAATAATTAAATCTCAGTGATGACAACAGGCGTGATTATTGCTATATTGAGCCACGGAGACGATTTTTGTTCCCATAATACCCTATAACTAATATAAGAAGGAAAAAAAGATGGCAAAAGGACAATCATTACAAGATCCTTATTTAAACGCATTGCGTCGCGAACGCATTCCTGTGTCAATTTATTTGGTGAATGGCATTAAATTACAAGGACAAATTGAATCATTCGATCAATTTGTTATTTTATTAAAAAACACAGTAAATCAAATGGTTTACAAGCACGCTATTTCTACGGTTGTGCCAGCTCGTGCGGTTTCTCATCACAATAACCAAGCTCACCAACAACAGCACAATGCAAACCAAGAAGTTGTTGCAGAAGCAGCCTCAGACGCACAAGCTGAATAATTTTGGATAATCCAACCTTTTCAAGCTTATTAGAACAAAGCACAATAGAAAAAAGTGCGGTAGAAAATTTAGACGAAATTTCCACCGCACTTTCGCCTTTTTCTCAATCTCTCTCATCACCAAATACACCTCAAGATCGCGGCATTATTGTGCAAGCGTTTTTTTCTGCGGATAAAAATCTGGACGATTTGGCTGAATTTCAACTTTTAGCAGAATCCGCTCAGGTGGAGATTGCCACCATAATCACCACCAGCCGTGCCACACCGCAAGCGAAGTATTTTATCGGTCAGGGCAAAGCGGAAGAAATTGCCCAAGCAGTAAAAGATCACAACGCCAATGTGATTTTGGTGAATCATTGCCTTACACCAGCGCAAACGCGAAATTTAGAAAGCCTTTGTGAATGTCGCGTGGTGGATCGCACGGGATTGATTTTAGATATTTTTGCCCAGCGTGCGCGATCTCACGAAGGGAAATTACAAGTAGAGCTAGCTCAGTTAAAACATCTTGCCACTCGTTTAGTACGGCGTAAAACAGGCTTAGATCAGCAAAAAGGCGCGGTAGGCTTGCGTGGCCCGGGGGAAACGCAACTAGAAAGCGATCGCCGTTTGATCAAAGTTCGCCTTGCTCAGTTGCAAAATCGCTTGAATAAAGTGGAAAAACAGCGCAATCAAAATCGTCAAACCAGAAAGAAAGCGGATATTCCAACCATTTCCTTGGTGGGCTATACCAATGCAGGCAAATCCACGCTGTTTAATTTGCTCACCAATGCAGAGGTTTATGCCGCGGATCAGCTTTTCGCTACCCTTGATCCCACCCTACGCCGCCTAAGCATTCCCGATATTGGCGCAACGATTTTGGCGGATACCGTAGGCTTTATCCGAGATCTGCCACACGATTTGGTTTCAGCCTTTAAATCCACGCTACAAGAAACCACGGAAGCCAGTTTGTTGTTGCACATTGTAGATTGTGCCGATGCGCGAAAAGAGGAAAATATCCACGCGGTAAATGAAGTTCTGCAAGAAATCAATGCGGCTCAAGTGCCGACTTTGCTGGTTTATAACAAAATTGATCAAGTGGAAAACCTTGCGCCACATATTGAATATGATGAGCAAAATCGCCCTGTTGCAGTGTATATTTCCGCCCATTTGCAACAAGGCATTGCCCTACTATTTGATGCCATTCGACAAAAATTAAGCAAAAGCATTGTGCAACTACAGCTTTGCTTGCCGCCGCAAGCGGGCAAAATTCGCCATTGGTTGTATGAAATGGATTGTATCCGTGAAGAAAAAATCAGTGATCAAGGGGAATTTTTGCTGAAGGTGAATATCGAACAAAGCGAATGGCAAAAATTATTGAAAAAACAACCGCACTTATCAGGCTATATAAGCAAATAAACAAAGCCTTTCTGCGGCTTGCTATTTCCCAATGCCGTATTGTTTTAATTTATTGGCGATGGCGGTGTGTGAAACGCCTAACCTGGAAGCCAGCTTTCTAGTGCTTGGATATTCTTCATAAAATTTCTGCAGCACCATTGCTTCAAAATTATTCATAATTTCATCAAGGGTTTGATTGCCAAATTGTTCAATGCTTGGCAACGGAATTTCTTGTTCCACCAAGTGTAAATCGGCAATAGTCAGCTGATTATTTTCAGCCAATGAACAAGCACGGTACAAGGCGTTGTGCAACTCCCGCACGTTGCCTGCCCAAGTGTAATGGGTAAGATAATTAAGAAAGGCTTCATCAAAGTGCGGTGCAGAAATGCCCAATTCTTGGCTGATTTGCTGAACAAACATTGCTGTTAGCTGTGGAATATCTTCTTTACGCCCACGCAGTGGGGGAATGGTTAAACTCAGCACATTCAAGCGATGAAATAAATCTTCGCGCATTTTGCCTTTTTCCACATAATGGCTAAGGGGAATTTGCGAAGTGCAAATCACGCGCACATCAGCATAATGCTCTTTTTCCTCGCCTACGCGGCGAAACGTGCCATCATTCAAGAAACGCAACAATTTTGCCTGTAAGCTCAGTGGCAATTCCGCCACGCTATCAAGCAACACCGTGCCGCCGTTGGCATATTCAAAAAAGCCTTGGCTTTCCGCTTGTGCATTGGCGCGTCCAAACATTTCGCTTTCGGCATCTTCACTTGGTAGCCCCGCGCAATTCACCGCAATAAATTGATTTTCTCGCCGCGGACTATAAAAATGACAGGCTTTCGCAATGAGATCTTTGCCTGTTCCCGTTTCACCTTGAATCAACAAAGGCGCGTCTAGCAAGGCAAATTTTTTGGCTTTTTCCACCACTTCTTGCATTTTGTGGCTTTGCGTAACCACCTGTGAAAAAAGATCTTTTTCTGCTGACATTGCTTGCTCTCCACGCCATTTTTTGATGAAACTGGCAAGTATTGTAAACTTTTCCGTAAAAATGGAAAGAAAAATTTACAATTTTAATCGTCTTTTAAGATACCCATTTATTTTTAAGAATACATCTATTGAAATGATAACGGTTATCAATTAAAATCCACTACCTTTATTTTATTCGCCGTAGGAAATCTTGTGTTTGAATTAGATTCAGTGTCTTTTGCGTTACCTGAAAAAGTGTTGTTGCAGCCTATTTCACTGCAATTCGGCACGGGAAAAATCTATGGCATTATTGGGCCAAATGGTTCGGGTAAATCTACCCTGATTAAACTCTTAGCGCGTCAGCAATTTTCTTCGAGCGGCACGTTGCATTTCGCTAATCAACCTATTCAGCAATGGAAAAACAAAGCCTTTGCCCGTGAAGTGGCCTATTTGCCGCAATATTTGCCGAACGCACAAAATTTAACGGTAAAAGGGCTGCTACAAATGGGGCGCTATGCGTGGAATGGGCTGTTAGGGCGCAATCCTAAACAAGATGAGCAAGCCATTCAAAATGCCCTTGAGTGGACAAATATGCAAGGCTATGCCGATCAATTTGTGGATACCCTTTCAGGCGGTGAACGTTCTCGCGTCTGGCTTGCAATGTTGTTGGCACAGCAAAGCCGCTTTTTATTATTAGATGAACCTTTGGCGGCATTGGATATTGCCCATCAAGTGGAAGTGATGCAGCTGATTCAAAAACTGGTGAAGCAGCTCAATTTAGGCGTGATTATTGTGATTCACGACATCAATCTTGCCGCACGTTTTTGTGATGAACTCATCGCCTTACAATCAGGCAAATTATTAATGCAAGGCACGCCACAAGAGATTATGACTCCACAAGCCCTTGAGCAAATTTATCATATTGATCTGCAAGTGCTATCCCACCCTGTGGATCAGGTTCCTGTGGCGTTCTTTTAGGGGGCAATAATGAAAAAATATGCTTACTTATTGCACGCCCTTTGGCTTATTGTTACTTTGCCGGCATTAGCAACACCAAAGGTTGCCACCTTAGATTGGACGATCACCGAAACCTTGCTCGGACTAGGCGTAACGCCCGTTGCCGTAGGCGATAAACAAAGCTATCAAAACTGGGTGAGCGAACCTGCGTTACCACAAAGTGCGGTGGATTTAGGCACAAGATTACAACCTAATAAAGAATTATTGGCACAACTCGATATTGAAATTTTCCCCAATAGCGATATGTATTTCGCCACCGCACAAGCCAATTTGCCTTATTTATCCCACGTAAAAAACTTGGATCTCGTTAATTTCTACCAAGCAGGCGATTTCTGGCAAAATCAACTTCAAGCAACACGCCAACTTGCCAATGTGGTAGGTGTGGATTCCACGCCGTTAATTCATCAAACCGAAACCCTTTTTGCCGCACAAAAAGCCTTACTCCCCCCATTTCAAGCACGCCCGTTGTTAATTGTACAATTTATTGATGGTCGTCATTTGCGTGTTTACGGCAAACAAAGTCTGCCCGGTGTGGTGCTAACCCAACTTGGGCTACAAAATGCGTGGCAAGAAGCAGTAAATTTATGGGGATTTAGCCAAATTAGCCTAAATCAGCTTGCACAATTCCCCCACGCAAAATTAGTGATCATCAAGCCTTATCCGCAAAATGTGCCACAAGAACTGACGAGTAATAGCCTATGGCAAGCCTTGCCTTTAGCGAAAGATCCCTTGATTTTACCCGCTATTTGGACATTCGGTGCGTTGCCCTCTGCTCAGCGTTTAGCCCTTGCCTTAAGCCAAGGGTTACGTCAGCCACAAGGGGAAAGCCAATGGTAAAAATTCGTTTAATGCCAAACCTTGGGCTGATTGCACTGGCGTTATTTGCGTTGCTACTTTGGCAACAGCCCGAACAAAGTGAAACCAGCCAACTGCTGATTTTCAATTTCACTTTGCCGCGTGTGCTAATGGCAATCTTAGCAGGGGCGAGCCTAGGTGTGGCTTCGCTATTATTACAGCAGATTATGAATAATTCGCTGGCTTCCGATAGCACCCTTGCAGTGAGCGGTGGCGCACAATTCTCCCTGTTTCTGGCTACCCTGTTTTTACCAAATTTATTGCAATTTGGCACCACGCCGATTGCCTTTATTGGGGCATTATTCGCCTTAGGCTTAGTGCTATTACTGGCGTGGCGACAAATGCTTTCGCCGTTGTTGATCGTGCTTGCAGGGCTAGTGGTGAGTTTTTATCTTGGGGCGTTTTCTTCCCTTTTAATGCTTTTTTACCCTGAAGAAAGCCGTGGCTTGCTCGTGTGGGGCAGCGGCTCACTGGTACAAGAAAGCTGGTATGACAGCCTAACCCTGCTGCCGTTACTCGCCCCTGCCATTGTTGGCATCGTGCTACTTAGCCCAGCGTTGCAAATTCTGCAATTACAAGAAAGTAACGCACAAAGTTTAGGCGTGAATGTGAAAAGAATCCGCCTGCTCGGTGTGTTGCTTGCCGCTTATTTGGTCGCTATTATCGTCAGCCGCGTAGGAATGATCGCCTTTATTGGCTTAGCCGCCACCACCATTGCACGCCAATACCATAGTGCGGATTTCCGAACTTTATTGTGGCGAAGTGCCTATTTTTCGGGCGTGCTGTTATTGATCGCTGATTTAACCTTGCAACTGATCGAAAAACAATGGGGCGTAGGCTTGCCGACTGGCTCGGTTACCGCATTATTCGGTACGCCGTTGCTGTTGTGGCTAGTGTTTCGTCATCGCCAACAATATGGACGAGTGGTGGACAGTTCACCCCTTGGGCAAAATGCGTGGAAAAAAACATCATCAAAAAGCACCGCACTTTATTTACCGCTGTTTTTGGCTGCCGCGTTAGGCTGTTCTTTATTTTTAGCTCAAGGTGTAAACGGCTGGCAAGTTTACTTAGATCAAAGCCTGTTCAACTTGCGTTTCCCACGCCTTGCCTATGCCCTTTGTGCAGGCATAATGCTCGCTTTGGCGGGAACGATCTTACAACGCTTAAGCCGCAATCCAATGGCAAGCCCTGAATTACTGGGTATTACTTCCGGCGTGAGCTTTGGCGTGTTATTAGCGATTTTTGTTGCAGGGGCGAGCGTACTTAGCCAATATGTGTTATGGGGGGCGTTGGGAGCATTATTGATCTTAGGATTAATCTGGCTTATCAACCGCCGCAACGGCTTGCAACCTGATCAGGTGTTGCTCACAGGAATTAGCATTTCCGCCTTATTTGACGCCGTGCAACGCATTCTTATCGCTAGCGGCGATCCTCGCGCGTGGCAATTATTAAGCTGGGGATCGGGTTCAACCTATTACGCCAGCAATGATGTGGCAATCCCAATGCTGATTATCGCAGCGGTACTTTTCGCCTTGAGCTTTATTTTTGTTCGCTGGCTAGATTTACTCAGCTTAAATAGCGTAGTGGCTCAATCCCTTGGGGTGAACCTTGTACAATCGCGTAGCATTTTGTTTTTATTTGCCATCTTACTCACCTTGCTCGCCACTTTAATTGTGGGATCGCTTAGTTTTATCGGCTTGCTTGCCCCTCATTTGGCATACAGCCTTGGCTTCCGCCACAGCAAAAGCCAACTGTTGGCGGCAGGCTTATTAGGAGCAACGGTGATGATTATGGCAGATTGGCTCGGGCGACAGTTGTTGTTCCCTTACGAAATCCCGGCGGGCTTGGTTGCCACCTTGCTCGGTGGAACGTATTTTTTATGGCTGATGAAAAAAATCTAGCCATCGGCTTGACGGGAAAAGGCGTGCGTAAGCCTTGTTTTGCTGAACGTATCGGCTTCGCTCAATGAAATTCGCTGTAATGCAAGATATTGTTCCAAAAGCTAAAAAGTTATCGCCGTTTGCTTTCAACGGTTGAAATTGAACGGCAATATGGCGGAATTTTACACCGCACTTTGAAAATAGAGGTAGAAAAGTGCGGTCAGAAAATTCCACGTTTTTTTTATTTACAAAATAGGAGACATCAAATGAAAAAACTCACTCATCTCGCCTTAGTATGTGGCTTGGCGTTCCCTCTGGCAGGGCAAGCACACGATTTATGGGCATATGCACAACAAGCGGAAGCGGGCAAAGATTTGCTTGCGGTGCTTGGCTATGGCGATCGTTTTCCTGAAGGGGAAAAAATTGCTGAGGGGCGTTTAAATATTTTAAATCCGCTGGTGTTGCACAGTGCGGACGGCAAAAGCACTACCCTCACCCAAAAGGGCGAAAATTTTCACTATGTAACCACCAGCCCGTTGGCGAAAGCGGAATACAAAATTTCGGGCAGCTATAAACCGACATTTTGGTCGAAAAATGACAACGGCTGGAAGCGTGAAAATCTCACTCAAATGAAAGATGCCAATTACTGCGAAGAATCCAGTATGTTCGCTTCAACCTATGTAAACACGGGCGTTGATGTGAGCGACTTTGCCATTGCCCCAGTGGGATTACCGTTGGAAATTGTGCCATTGGTTGATCCAACCACGCTAAGCCCGATGGAAGTCTTCCCTGTGCAAGTGTTGTATCAAGGTCAGCCCGCAAAAGGCGTGAGCGTGATCGGCACGACCAACGAATTTACCAAACTTGATGAAAAAGCCGTTTACGATCACCGTGAACCGCAAGCTTTCTCTGGCAAAACGGACGCTCAAGGCAAGGTGAATTTCATTCCTGCCTTAGCGGGGACTTGGAAAATCAAGGCAATTTATGAAATGGATTACCCAGATCAAAAAGTGTGCCAAAAACGTAAACTTTATAGCACTTATACTTTTAAAGTGAACAAATAATTTTATTTTCGTGGGGCGGAAACGCCCCTTATTTAAGCTGTAACTTGTAGTAAATTAAGGACTATTTATGCCAAAAGCTGTTTTTAAATTATCCCTTTTATCCACCGCACTTTTACTCGCCTCGCAAAATCTTTGGGCGGAAGAGTTGGAGGCGATCACGGTAGAAGCGGGATCGATGTACCGTATGGGTGAAGTGCCGATTTATCAAGCTAAATCTGCAGTTTCCCTTTCTCGCGAACAACTGGATCAGCAAAATATCACTAAAGCCGATGAAATCGGGCGTTATCAAGCGGGCTTTGAAAACCAAGTGTTTGGTGAAGATACCAACACCAACTGGTTTAGAGTGCGTGGTGCGGAGGTTACGCAAGCTCTTGATGGTTTACCAATGGCAAGCTATGGCTTTTTTACCCCTTATGTAAACACCTTTGGCTTAGAAGCGGTGGAAATAACCAAAGGTGCAGACGCAATGACCTTCGGCGCAGCAAACTCAGGTGGTTTGATCAACTATGTCACCAAGCGTCCGCATAAAGATCAAATTGGCAAAGGGGAATTTACCCTTAACGCTGGAAATCATCATCAATATGGCGTCGGCGTAGATTATACGGATCTCATCGGCAATAATGATGATCTGCGTTATCGCTTAGTGGGTGCATTTTCGTCTAAAAATGGACAATGGGACGCAACAAAAAATAAAACCGTTTATTTCGCACCATCTTTGGAATGGGATATTTCTGATCGCACTCGTTTAACCCTTTTAACCAGCTATCAATTTGATAAAGGCGTGCCAAGCTCGAATTTCTTGCCACAAGAAGGTTCGCTCATGCCATTCCCTGATGGTAGCTATATTGGGCGTTCCACCAACCTTGGTGATCCAGTCAATGATCGTGAATACAACCGTCAATACAATATCGGCTATGAATTTAGCCACCAATTTGATGATAATTTAAGTTTTGACAGTAGCTATCGCTACACTTATGCCAATAACTATCACCGTGGTTCTTATGCTTATCCTTCTGCTTATAATGCAGACTGGACGCCAAAAGCACCAAGTGCGGCAGGTTATGAATTGGCTCGCGGTGTCGTATTTAATGACGGCACATCTATTTCTCATACCCTAGATAATTACCTCACTTGGAAATATAGCAACGATTGGCTGAAAAATACCTTAGTCGTGGGAACAGATTATCGTCATCAAAAAGTGAAAGCCTACTATACCCTATTTGGCAGCACCTCTGCGGTGAATTTAAAACAGGCTCGTTCTGGCTATAATCAGGCTCAAATCATCAATGCCCCTTATACCTACATCACTGCGCGCCAACTTGGGCTTTATTTACAAAATCAAAGCCGTTTTATGGATAGCCTTGTGTTAAACTTTGGGGTACGCCACGATCGTGCGAAACAAGATGAATACACATCTTCACAAAAAATCAGCAATACGTCCTATTCTGCGTCATTAATGTATGAAGCGCCATTTGGCTTAAATCCATATTTTAGTTACAGTGAATCCTTTAATTTACCAGTGGGATTAAGTGGCAATCAAAAACTTTATGATCCAAATATCACTCACCAATATGAAGTGGGGATCAAATATTTGCCAGACTGGTTAAACGGATCAATCACCGTTGCTGCTTTCAAAGCTAAAGATAAAGGTGCGTTAGTGTCGAATGGTTTAGGTAAAACAGTGAGCAATGCCAATCCTGTGCATCGCAAAGGGGTGGAAGTTCAAGCCGATGTGAATGTAACTAACAACTGGAATATGGGCTTAGCTTATACCTATTTGAAATCAATCACTCGTAAAGAGAGCGGCGATGTGCGTAACCCATTAATTCCAAAACATACTTTTGCTGTGAAAACCGATTACACCTTTGATAACGGCGCATTAAATGGTTTAACGGTGGGCGCAGGCGTACGTTATATTGGTAAAAGTGTTACTTCTCAAGGTTCACTTTATTCAGGCAAAGAAGTACCATCCGCCACTGTGGTAGATCTAATGGCACGCTACGCATTTGATTCTAACTGGATTGCTCAGTTAAATGTAGAAAATGTCGGCAACCGCCGTTATATCGCAGGCTGCGATTATTACTGCTACTACGGTGCTGAGCGTAATATCAATGCTTCTGTGTCTTATAAATTCTAGCCACTTGTATCTAGGGGGATACTCTCCCCCTATGATATAAAATGCTTATTAAATGAAATTTAATCTTGTCCTATCCCATTCACTGATATAAGATGAACAAAGCAAGGTACTTGCTATTCTAACTTTTATTTAACTAAATAACCAAAGGATGACAATTATGAACCAAACAGTAAAAATTACATTAGCAACATTAATGTTATCTGCATTAACAGCTTGTAGCAGTGGTGGTAGCGGTTCTTCTGATGAGCCAGCGGCTAACAATACTTCATCTAATACAACGACTTCATCAACATCTCAACCTGATACATCAACAAATAATAACACAACAACCCAACCAGAAACGTCCACAAGCAATAACACAGGCTCGCAGCCAGATACCTCAAACTCAAGCAATACTGAACCACAACCTGCACCTGCTGAATTCTCTGGTTATGCTTTCTCTTCTAATTCCAAACTTGGAGAACCGGCTAATCCAGGTGGCACAACAACAATTAATTCAGATTCTATTGATACCATTGTGGTTAATGGAAAATCATATTCCCTTATCCCTAACTTAGCAGGAATTTCGGGCAACACAGTAAATATTAGCTATTTATGGGTTAATGATGGAAAACGCTATGTTTGTTGTGGCACACAAGGAAATGTTAAATCTGTGAAAATAGGTGCTGTATTAGATAATGAAACACTATACGCCTTTGTTCAAGGAAAACCTACACCAGAAGATCAAATTCCTACAAGCGGTCAAGTTGTATATGAAGGAAAAGATACAGCAAGACTTATACCTTTAGGTGACATAAATAATAAAGGGCTAGCAAATGAATTAAGCGTTCGCATTAATGCTGATTTTGACAATAAAACCGTATCGGGAAATTTATATAATGATGACGGTGGTGTGTTTGATATTAAAAATGGAAAAATTGCGGGAAATACTATCGTAAATGGTGAAGTCAGTGTTTCAGTTAAGGATGACACCAATAGACAATCTCTCAATATTGAAAATGATGCCCAATTCTCAGCGCCATTAAATGCAAAATTCTATGGTGAAAATGCTAAAGAAGTAGCAGGTACGGCACATAATGAAAAATGGGGCGTTGTTTTTGCAGCGAGCAAATCAGAATAATATTGTCAATTTTCTTACTAAAAGCCATTCGCTTGAATGGCTTTTTTCATAGTGAGGTTTTATGTTGAAACATCATCTAACATTTCCTTTTGCCACATTAGCACTAATGTTTACAATTTCAGCAAACGGAAATCAACAAGTTTTACCTGCAAACGAACGATTAGATCAAAGCGAACAACAAAATACTCCAGAGGTAAAAATTGATCCCTCTAAGCCATTAATTGATCGCCCTGATACAGCAAACACCAAAAATACATTATCTATTTCAAAGGAAGAATTAGCTAAACACCCTGATTTAATTATACGCGCTTTAATTCCAGCTGTTACCCAAAACAATAGTGAGGCAGTGGCGTTACTTTTTCCCCTTTATCAACAACAAACTAATACCGATCCTACTCTGATTTTATGGTGTAAAGCAATTCTTGCTGCAAAAGAAGAAAATTATCATCAGTCTATTGATTTTTATCGTGAAATTATCAGTAATTATCCACAAATTACCCCCGTAAGATTTCAATTAGCGCAAGTATTATATTTAAACTATGATAATGAAGCTGCGCTCGATCAATTCACAAAATTACGTTCTGAATCATTATCCTCAACAAATTATCAAGTGATAGATAACTATATTACTGCACTGAAAAAACGACAAAGCTGGCGTTTCTATGGCGGTATTAGCTATGTTAAAGACAACAATATTAATAATGCCCCTAAATCAGACACCTACATAGGAAACTGGAAAGCTTGGGATTCTGAAAGTGCGGAAGGATTTTCCTATAATTTAGGCGCATCTAAACAATGGGAAATAAAAAATGGCTATTTTACCCAGCTTGATTTAGATCTAATTGGTCGCTATTACTGGGATAATAAAAAATATAATGAACTAGAATTTCGTTCAGGTCTTGGGATAGGCTATCATAGTACCTATTTTGAAACCCTTTTAATGCCATTTACAAGTAAACGTTGGTATGGTGGTGGCGCATCAGGTAGTAAGAGTTTAAAACAATTTTCACAAAATAGCGGTGTCAGACTCAGTTCAAGTTATTGGCTAAATAATCAGTGGAAATTAGCTAATACTTTAGAATACTCTGAAATACGCTATAAGACTCGTAAGCATCTAAATGGCAACCGTTATTTTGCTGATATAAGTTTATTATATATCCCTAAAAGTACCCAATTTTGGTTTGTTGGTACAAATTATTATCGCAGCAATGCCCGCGATAAAGATGAGGCATTCAATCGCGTAGGTATTCGCATAGGTTGGGTGCAAGAATGGGATTTTGGATTGTCCACTCGTCTAGTATTTAGCTATGCACAGAGAAGATATTTAGCTGCAGGAAGAATGTTAGCAAAAAAGCAAATTGATCACGAATATTCTCCGCAGCTGACACTTTGGCATCGTAATCTGAAGTTTTTTGGTATTACACCGCAAATTACTTGGGAATATAATAAAGTAAATAGCAATAATCCTTTTTATAGCTACGATAAGCACAATATTTATTTTAACTTTAGTAAAAGTTTCTAATCAGCATAGGGCTAATATCAATTAGCTCTCAAAATATGTAAGGTTATTAATGCTAAGCTACTTCAAAGAAAAACTCTTTCCCCTAATTTTATGGCTAAAAAAACCAAGTAATGGGTTATGGCTCACCCCAATTTTAGGTGCATTATTTGCCGTGTTTTTGGCGCTTTTCTCTGCGTTTATTAAAAATAAAGCATTGCCGATAGATATAATACCTGATATTAGCGAAGAACTGCTCAATGATATTCTCAGCATTATGGCATCGAGTATGCTGGCGGTGAGTACCTTTTCCCTTTCTATTATGGTTTCCGCCTTTTCGTCAGCTTCTAACGGCGCAACGCCAAGGGCCACAGAATTGGTGATGGGCGACAATACCACTCGCCTTGCCATTTCAAGTTTTATTTCCGCCTTTGTGTATGCGGTGATTGCCAAAATCACGCTCGGAATGGGGTATTACAACGAAGCAGGGCGCTTTGTGCTGTTTGTTGGTACGATTTGCGTGCTGATTTATTTAATCACCACCTTAATTACTTGGGTGAGTGCCTTATCGCAACTCGGGCTATTAAATAATACCTTAGAAAAAATTGAAACGGCTTCACAACAAGCCCTAAATAATTATTGGCAACAGCCCAATATGGGGGCGAAATCCCTTGACAAAATCCGCTTTACTTATGCGATCCACGCCCATAAAACAGGCTATTTAAGCCATATCAATATGCAAAATTTGCAAGATTTTGCTGACAAAAATGAGTGCGAAATTGAGATTGCCATTCAGCCGGGAAAATTGGTTTATACGGATATGCCACTGGCTTATGTCAATAAATCTATTGAAGAAATGGTACAGCTACAAGAAAATTTTATCATCGAAAACAACCGCTCTTATGCACAAGATCCGAAATTTGGTTTGATTGTGTTAAGCGAAGTAGCTCAACGTGCCTTATCTCAAGCGGTGAACGATCCCGGCACGGCAATTAAAGTGATTAGCGTCTTATTGCGCTTACTACTTGATAGCAAAACTGAAAAGCAAGAGGTGAAATATGATCGTCTGGCAATGTTAAATCTCAATGAACAAGAACTTGTTTTGCAACCGTTCACGCCGATTTGTCGCGATGGGAGCGCAATGTTAGAAATTCACATCAAAGTACAAAAAGCGCTCGCGGTGCTACGGACACAATCAGACAACCAAGCCATTCGCGAAGCCGCGCTAAAACAAGCCAAAATAGATTTAGACTATGCACTAAATGGGCTTTCCCTTGAAAACGAAAAGGCACAGCTCCAAGCATTACATCAGGATTTATTTCATTAACAGCATAAAAAAACTGCACCTATTGGTGCAGTAAATAATGAAAAAGACAGATAAGAATTATTTTGCAGAAACTTTCTGTAAAAATAACTTTCTCGGCGTTGTTAATCCCAATTTTTCAGCTTCATTAACAAGGTTTAAGGCTCGGTTAATGTCTTTTTGTTTTAATGCTTTGAGAACGGCTTGATTAAAATAAGCTTCTGTTTCCTTTTCAACTTTTGCATTATTTCCATTTGTTATATTCTGTGATGATTGTGTTGTCGTTTGATTTGCAATTACAGTGCTTGCCGTCGGCGCTTTTTTCTCTCCTCCTAAAATTTGATTTAAACCGATAAAATTCGTGCCATTTGCAGGTTGGAAATCAATAGTCAATTTGCCGTTTAAGCTGTGTGCAACTTGAATATCGGCAATCGCAGGTGGTTGCTTGCCTGTAGCTTTAGCAAATAATTTTGAAGGGTGAGGAACAAGCGTTTGTTTCGCCAAATCCGCTTTTGTGGTGTAAATTAATAAATAAAGTGTTCCTTGGTTCACTGGCGTTAAATTTAACGTCGCGACTAAGCGATTGGGTTTTAGCCCGCGTTCTTCTTGTAATTTGAAATAGCTGGAATCATAATGTGCGGCGACATTGAATTGGCTATCCAACACCACCACATTCGGAACAAAAACTTGCTGATTTTGCACCGCACTTTCAATTTCGATTTCTATCGTTCCTTGGTTAGCAGGTAAGCGGTATGCAACAATAGGGCTTTCGATTCCAGCAAAAGGAAGCGTAAACGCTTGTTTTTGTAAGGCATTCAGTTCTATCTTTACTTGCTGCGGTAAAGCGACATCTTGCCAATGTAATTGTGTTAGACTTTTCGATGGCAAAGAAAATTCTTCAGCCAAAATAGAACGCGTTGTTAAAAGGGTTGCAGCAAAAAGTGCGGTCAAAAAAATTCTCTTTTTCATTGTTACCTCGTTTGAAAAAAGCCTGTTTATTGTTAGAACTAGGCAAGCAAAAGTGCGGTGATTTTTTCGCAATTTTTGCTTGCCTATGTAGGGTGCTAAGCCGCTTTCATTTTCATAAAATCTGATGTCGCCTATTATTACAGCTTCGTAAGCAACTTGTTGTATAAGAATGAAATTAATTTAGCTATTTGACATTACCACCAAGCTTCAAATTGTACGCCTGCGATAAATTCACCATCTTTGGCTTTATAACCTGCATCAGTGCGCTGTTGAGTGTTAAATTTATCATTCCAGTGAGCATAAGTCCCGAACACGCGGATTGCAGGTCTTGCCCAAATACTGCTACCGGCTTGCCATTGTTGGGCGAGGGTGTATTTCATTAGCTGATTTTTCAATCCTGTTTGCTGATCTTTGATGCGATCATAACCCACTTCAACCAGCGTACTCATTGTGTCAGTCCATTTGTACATCGGGCGAACGCCTGCGGAATACCAGGTTTTCCCTTGATGATTATCTAAATCGGTTTTTTCGTAAATTAACGCATACATCACTTCCACTTTATCTGACGGTGCGACAACGCCTTGATTGATTAAACGTAGCATATGCCCTTTATTGGTATTTGAGCCGCCTTGAGAATGCCCCGTACTCCAAGAGGTCATCGCGTCAGTGGCATATTGCACGGTGAACTTGTTGAAACCGCCGAAAAATTCTCCTTGAGTATGTTCTAAGGTGAGCATATACCCGTTTTTACTCGCTCCTTTTGCATAATCAGTCGTCTTTTTAGTATGTGAACTACCGTAATCTAGCCCGATTTCTAATTTGCCATTTTTATTCACCGCAATATCGGCAAGACGCACATCAAAGACATCGTTATACACGTCTTTCTGACGAATGTATTTCCACTCCTTCTTATTCTTATCGTCCTTATCTACGACATATTCCCAACTATATGCACTATCTCGTTCGGTATTGCGAGTTACGGCAAAAGACAATTTCCCTACGCCCACATCAATATTCTCTACCCCAGCACCGGGGCCTGAAATATCCCAATAATAGAAGTCATTAAGATGGACATCGTGGCGTTGATAAAAACGTTTCCCCGCCCATAAAGTGGCATCGGGTAGGCTGTCGAGGAAATTTTTAAATTGTACATTGATCTCACGCAAGGCGGGCGTGGTGGTTTCCCAATCGCCTTGCTGATTAATGGAATAGGCAAGATTGGAATCTAAATAAATGGATTTATTGCCCTCATTGAATAGCTCTTGCCCCAATTTAAATTCCGCATAGGTTTCCGCTTCATTACCTAAACGATATTTTGAACCACCACCGTTTACGGTGAAAGCAGTTTGCTCACCGCCACCTGATGTCCAACCAATACCTGAACGAGCATAGCCGTGGAAATCAACGGCATTCGCACTCAGTGCGATAAAATTTGCTGCAATAATGGTTGCAATGCGTGTTTTTGCGTTTTTCATAATCGACCTCACTTGAGAATAATTTAGGTTAGGAAAAGGAAAATATCGCCGTTTGATTTCTTAATAAGTGGGATAGCTTCAGTTTGCAGTATCGCTTTATACTGCTAGCTGCTTCGTCTTACTATGAGATTAAACGGTGATAAAAGCGTTTCTACACACCTTTTTCTTTAAAAAGCCTTGGGCAGGCTATGCCATTTTCTTTGAATAAATGACAACGTTCTGGCACGATCCCAATATCAAACTCCGCACCTTCATCCACCAGTACCACATCATTTTGGCGATAGACTAATGTAGGTTGTTTGATTTCAGGGATTTCTAGGTGGATTTGCGTTTCATTACCCAATAACTCGACCACTTGAACTTTGCCTCGCAAAGTCACTTCGGCGTTTTCGGAGGGAACGAGATGCTCTGGTCGAATACCAAGGGAAAGGTTATCTCCCACTTTCACACCATCACCGCGAACAGGAATCCAAAAGTTATGATGATTGGCATCAGGCAATTCGACTCTGACCCGCTCATTTTCAACGCCAGTTACTTTAACAGGCAAAAAATTCATTTTCGGTGAGCCAATAAAACCAGCAACAAAACGATTCGCTGGATAATGATAAAGTTCAAGTGGTTTACCAACTTGTGCAATTCCGCCAGCTTTTAATACTACGATTTTATCCGCAAGAGTCATCGCCTCCACTTGATCGTGGGTAACGTAAATCATAGTGCGGTTCAATTTTTTGTGTAATTTGGAAATCTCTACCCGCATCTGCACCCGCAATGCAGCATCAAGATTGGAAAGAGGTTCATCTAGTAAAAAGACTTCAGGCTGAGAAACTAGGGTTCGACCGATTGCTACACGTTGTCGCTGCCCACCCGACAAGGCTTTCGGTTTGCGATCAAGTAAGTGAGCAAGTTGTAATACTTCTGCCACTTGATTCACCCGCGATTCACGTTCAGCTTTGCTCACGCCAGCCAGTTTCAAACCAAAAGACATATTTTCTGCCACATTCAAATGAGGATAGAGGGCGTAAGATTGAAACACCATTCCTATGCCTCTTTTGGCTGGCGGCACATCATTCATTCTTTTTTCGCCGATGTATAAATCCCCTGTGCTGATGTCTTCAAGCCCTGCGATCATTCTAAGTAAGGTGGATTTTCCACAGCCAGAAGGTCCAACAAAAACGACAAATTCGCCTTCATCAATTTCTAAATTAATGTCCGTTGAAATCTGTACATTGCCGTAGGATTTACCCACGTTGCGTAAGGATACCTTTGCCATATTTAACCTCATTTTGCGTTTATATCTGAATGCTAGGATAATTCAGTGTGCCTTATCTTCACTGATCTTTTCCTTAAAAAGATCCTCCCTTAGGTATTTTTTTAAGGATTAGATAAAAAAATCGTCTAAAATGATTTTACTTACCAAAGACGCGCTATTTATCGTTATTTTGTGATACCGATCACATTTTTCTTTTTCATTTTTGTGAGCCATATCACATAAATAAAAGAAATTACTATAACACGCTTATTTTTATTCAGGGGAGGAGAACGGAGGAGGATAAAAAATTACAAAATTAACGCATAATGAAACCAGCAATCCTTTATTAACTCACAATTTATCAGGAGTAATATTATGAAAAAAACCTTATTGACCTTTACCCTAAGCACGCTAGCAAGTCTTGTTTTTTCTGGCTCAGTAATGGCAAAAATGACAGAAGGAAAACTGGTTATTTGGATTAACGGCGATAAAGGCTATAACGGCTTAGCGGAAGTCGGAAAAAAATTTGAAGCCGACACGGGCATTCCAGTGCTTGTAGAGCACCCTGATAAGCTAGAAGAAAAATTCCCACAAGTTGCCGCAACAGGTGATGGACCTGACATTATTTTTTGGGCACACGATCGTTTCGGTGGATATGCACAAGCAGGTTTGTTAGCCGAATTGCACCCTAGCCCTGACTTTAAAGAAAAATTTGCCGATTTCGTGTGGGACGCACAAACCTATAACGGCAAAGTGATCTCTTACCCTGTGGCGATTGAATCCCTTTCGTTAATCTATAACAAAGATCTTATCAAATCCCCACCTAAAACTTGGGAAGAAGTTATTGAAGTGGATAAAAACTTAAAATCCCAAGGAAAAAATGCCATTATGTGGAATCTTGCTGAACCTTATTTCACTTGGCCTGTGGTGGCGGCTAATGGTGGCTATGCATTCAAATTTACCAATGGACTCTACAATCCTACAGATATTGGTGTAAATAATGAAGGCTCACAACAAGGCCTACAATTTGTGGTTAATTTAGTAAAAGATAAAGTGATCAATCCTGATATGGACTATTCCGTTGCGGAAGCTAGCTTCAACAAAGGGGAAACGGCCTTAACCATCAACGGACCTTGGTCATGGGGCAACATTGAAAAAAGTGGGATCAATTATGGCGTGGCTGTGCTCCCAACTTTAAATGGCAACCCTTCTAAGCCTTTTGTTGGTGTATTAAGTGCTGCAATTAATGCAGCAAGCCCAAATCAGGATCTTGCCGTTGAGTTCTTAGAAAATTATCTTTTAACCGATGAAGGCTTAGAGGCAGTGAATAAAGACAAACCATTAGGCGCTGTTGCATTGAAATCTTATCAAGCGAAACTTGCTGTTGATCCTCGCATTGCTGCCACGATGACGAATGCGGAAAACGGAGAAATTATGCCGAACATTCCGCAAATGTCCGCCTTTTGGTACGCTGAACGCAGTGCGATTACTAATGCGGTGAATGGTCGTCAAACGGTGAAACAAGCTCTTGATGAAGCTCAGGAAAGAATTTTAAAACAACAATAATTTTCTTAGGGGAGAATTACTCCCCTTTTACCTAAGCGCTAAATCTAAGCGTTAATAAAAGTGCGGTGCTTTTTTTCACAGTTTTTTGAGGTGTAGTATGCGATCATCATTTTTAAGCCCCAACCTAACTCAGCGACATTTTGTCAGATACCTTTTAATTATTGCTATTTTACTGCTAGATTTTTATGCAGTAATGTTGATGTATTCCCAAGGCGAGTATCTTTTTGCGATTTTAACTCTCGTAATCCTTACCTCTGGCGTGTATATTTTTAGCAGTCCTAAAGCCTATGCGTGGCGTTATGTCTATCCTGGTATCACGGGAATGATCATCTTTATTTTGTTTCCATTGGTAGCCACTATCGCCATCGCATTCACCAATTACAGCAGCACAAACCAGCTTTCCTTTGAGCGTGCGTTAAACGTTTTAACCGCTCAGAAATATTTATCTGGCGAAAAATATGATTTCAAGCTCTACCCACAAACTGAAGGAAAATATCAAATTGGTTTATCTCATAATGGCGAATATTTTCTTTCCGACCCTGTATCTTTAGTGCCCGCACAAGTTAATTTAGCCCAGCAAGATTTGCCAGACATTAATGCGGCTCCGCTGAAAACCATCACGCAAAATCGCCAAGCCTTACAAGCGATAACTTTAATCTTGCCGAATGGTTCAGCATTAACAATGAGCTCATTACGTCAATTTTCTGCTCAAAGCCCACGCTATCGTTATGATGGAACTACGCATCAACTCATTAATAACGAAAACGGAAAAATCTATTTAGCTAATTTTGATACGGGCTTTTTTCAACAAATTGACTCTCAAGGCAACTGGCTTAAGGAAACGTTAGAACCGGGTTTCACTGTTTCTATCGGATTCGCAAATTTCATTAAAATTTTCACCGATGAAGGCATTCAAAAACCTTTTATCCAAATCTTTATTTGGACGATTGTGTTTTCAGTGCTAACAGTTCTTTTCACCGTAATTTTAGGAATGATTTTCGCAAGTCTTGTGCAATGGGAAGCGTTGAAAGGCAAGGCAATTTATCGTCTTTTATTAATTCTGCCTTATGCCGTTCCAGCATTTATTTCCATCTTAATTTTCAAAGGGTTATTTAATCAAAGTTTCGGTGAAATCAATATGATCTTGAACCAGCTTTTCGGCATTCGCCCTGAATGGTTTAATGATCCGTTCTTAGCTAAGGTAATGATTTTAATCGTAAATACTTGGCTAGGTTACCCTTATATGATGATTTTATGTATGGGATTATTAAAAGCGATTCCAAACGATTTATATGAAGCTTCGGCAATGGACGGCGCTTCAACTTGGCAAAATTTTAATAAAATTACCGTACCGCTATTGTTAAAACCACTCACACCATTGATGATCGCCTCTTTCGCCTTTAATTTTAACAATTTTGTATTGATTCAGTTATTAACTAATGGGCGACCAGATATGATCGGCACAACAACACCAGCAGGGCATACGGATCTTTTAGTGAGCTACACTTACCGAATTGCATTTGAAGGCGGCGGTAGCCAAGATTTCGGGCTCGCTGCTGCCATTGCAACCCTCATTTTCTTATTAGTCGCAGGGCTTGCTTTATTAAATATCAAAGCCACAAAAATGAAATTTGACTAGGAGGCATTATGGCTATTGTTCAAGCAAAATCCTTACGATATCGCCTATGGGCAACCCATTTTTTCTTAATTGCGTTTATTGCGTTAATAATGTTTCCATTATTGATGGTGGTTGGCATTTCGCTACGTCCGGGGAATTTGGCACTTGGAGATATTATTCCGCACGAAATCTCTTGGGAACACTGGAAACTCGCCCTCGGGTTTGATGTGGTGCATTCCGATGGCACTATCACCCCACCGCCGTTTCCCGTATTACTTTGGCTTTGGAACTCGGTGAAAGTCGCAACGCTGACTTCAGTGGGAATTGTCGCACTTTCCACCACCTGTGCTTACGCTTTCGCCAGAATGAAATTCAAAGGCAAAAAAACGTTATTGCAAGGAATGCTTATTTTTCAAATGTTCCCAGCCGTACTTTCTCTTGTTGCCTTGTATGCATTATTTGACCGCCTCGGGCAATACATTCCGTTTCTCGGTTTAAACACACACGCTGGCGTGATTTTTGCCTATCTCGGTGGCATTGCATTGCACGTTTGGACGATCAAGGGATATTTTGAAACCATCGATGGCTCACTAGAAGAAGCTGCTGAATTAGATGGTGCAACGCCGTGGCAGGCATTCCGCTTGATTTTGCTTCCGCTTTCTGTCCCTATTTTGGCGGTGGTGTTTATTTTATCTTTCATCGCAGCTATTACAGAAGTGCCAATCGCCTCACTGCTCTTGCGTGATGTGGAAAGCTATACCCTTGCGGTAGGTATGCAACAATATCTTTATCCTCAAAACTATTTATGGGGCGATTTTGCCGCCGCAGCTGTGCTTTCCGCCATTCCTATCACTGCTGTCTTTTTATTGGCACAACGTTGGCTTGTAGGTGGCTTAACCGCAGGTGGTGTAAAAGGTTAATTCCTGAGGGGAAAAAAGTAAAAAAATAGCGAAAAATCTGACCGCACTTTGAATATCTGTAAGACAAATAAAAAACCTTGTACTAGCCGCACAAGGTTTTTTTGAACTCTAATCCGTTAAATTTTTAATGAGAGTAAATATTGTTTGAAATGTTGTATGAAAAATTCAACATCTTCTCGTTTGTACCCTAATAATTTTCCTATTTTTCTTTCATAGGTTTCATTAAAAGAAGAATAATAATTTTTTTTGAGTATTTTCTTAAATAACCTCGCTTTATTCGAGTGTTTTGGATTATATATTATATAGTAGTGAAAAAGATTATCTTGAAAATCTAATAATTTAACTGTTTTCAGCTTGAATACCCCCTTTTCTAAGTAGGGGGTGAATTCATCTGGAATATTGTAATCAGTATAAAAAAGAGTGAGTTGTTTTTGATTTTTCAGCATCAAATCAAGCTCTTTATCTTCGTGTGGTCCAAGAATTCCCATAATATTTTTGACCTCTCATTTTTCTTCAAGGATATTTGGGTGATTAATTACAATTTAATTATACCCCATCAACTGCAAAAGTTCCCTTGTGTATTGAATGGCTTCATTACGATTTGCCACACCTAATTTTTGATATAAATTACGAATGTGCGTTTTAATTGTGGTAATCGCGACTTGTAATTCATCAGAAATTTGTTCGTTACTATATCCCGAATAAATTAACCCTAGTACTTGCCATTCCCTTTGGGTAAGAGGGCTGATTTTTAACAAATCTGGCACTTGCGGATTTTTTAATAATTGTGCGACAAATTCTTCATCAAAATGGGCGAATTTATGTCGATAATATTGGTTTATGTGGCGTAAGATAAATTGGGCTTTATGAGCAACTAATTCATCTAGGCTGTTTTGAGCGAGTAATTGGCGAATTTGTTGTGCCATTATTTCTCCTTCCAAAACAAAGACGCTGATAAAATTGGTCTGCTTGGTGAGGCTAAGCCCAAGGCTAAGATCAGCCATTGCCGCCTCTTTGTTATGGGTGAGAAAATGTAGGCGATTACGTAAAATTAACGCACGGTTTAAATCACTGATAAATTGCAAATTTTCCGCCGTTTGGATCAATTTATCTAAAATCTTTTTGGCCTCTTCATAATCACCAATGAGCATTTTGGCTCGGGCAATATTACGCCATTGTACTTGGCTGAAATGATTGGTATCCGTGCTCGGTGGTTGGTTTTGAATCAACCAATTTTGAGCTGCTTGACTATTATTGGTCATTTGCCATAACACGATTTTGACCTGATCAGCGTTGGCGTTCCAATCGTTGTGGTAATGATGTGCGTTTTGTAGTTGAGTGATTTTTTCTAGCTGTCGAGTGGCGTTATCTATATCGCCTCGAACAAGAGAAATTTTGCATAAAATCGCAAGGCATTGCAGCTTTGCCTTTTCGCTATCTAACACTGAAATTCCCGCTGTTGCCATAGCTTCAGCTTTATCTAAGTCATACCAATCCCACAAAATTTGTCCTTTCAAACGGAGCAAAAATTCATACATTGGAATTTGCTGTAAGTGGTTTTCTTTCACAAACCGCGAGGCTTTATTTAGCATATCGTAGCCAGCTTGCAAGAAACCTTGTGCAATCAAAATCTCAGACTGTTGTAGCAATGTCCATAATACATTATGAGATGTGTGATACTGACGAGCCATTTTTTCCGCTTTTTGTAACATTGTAATGGCATCGGCGAAATTGCCTTTAACGTGCCACGCCTCGCCAATAATGGAGGTGGCAACAATTTTGGCATAGTGGGCGTTGTCAGCAAGGCGATTTAATGCATTGGAGGCAAGTGAAAGTGCGGTGTTTTCATCGCCTGAATTTATGGCGACTTGGGCGAGCAACACGTCAAATTCCGCTTGATTTTCAGGGCTGAGATCGATGTTCTGTTGTTCAAAATGGGCAAAAATGCCAGCCACTTCACTATGTCGATGTTGGCTTTGGGCAAGCCACGCTTTTAATAATACTAGATTAGGGTAGGCGGCAAGCCATGTATCATCAAGATGTTCTAGACTTTGTTCTAATAATTTGAGTTCCCCTTGGTGGAATAATTGCCAGCCGTTTTGCGATAAAATTTGCAACAATAATTGTTTGTTTTCTAATAAGCTAGCGTGGTAGAGGGCTTCGGTAACATAGCCTTGTGCGAGCCAACCTTGTGCCGCTTGTTGGTGCAAGGTGGGCATTTCATTTGCCAACTCACGTTGGCTACAATGGGCTAAGAAGGAGGCAAAAAGCGGGTGAAAACGCCACCAATTATCATCGCTTTCCATTCGTTGTAAAAATAGCCCTTGTTTTTCTAGCCGTTCTAAAATAAATCGGCTCTCTGTTTCGCCCGTTACTTCAGCCACGAGAGTTTCGTTCATTGAACGCAGAATGGAGCAACGCAAAATAAATTGTCTAGTCGCTTGATCCACAGGGGCAAGCACTTCGTCATTTAAGTAATCATTGATGTGAAAACTATGATGGGAAAGGCGTTTAGCAATATCTTGTAGAGTACTTTTCTGCTGTTTGGCAGAAAGGCTGATGAGTTGTAACGCCGTCGGCCAGCCCTCCACCTCATCACAAAGTGCGGTAATTTCTTGTTCCGTTAAGGGATCTTCTAAACGAGATTGGAAAAACGCAATACTTTCTTGATGAGAAAAAGGCAGTTGATGGGCATTAATTTCTAATAATTGTTCTTGCACTCTTAAACTGGCTAAACCTAATGGCGGCTGAGAACGTGAAATCAAAATGAGAGTCATTGCAGGCGGCTGATGTTTGATCCAATATTTTAATGCGTCGTGAATTTCTTCGTTTTCAATTAAATGATAATCATCAATCACCAGATAAAATGGCTGTTCGTAGGAAGCAAGATTGACCAACAACTGATTAAACAGTGAAAACAAATTGGAATAGGGCGGATTGTCTTCATTGTGAATGTGGTTGTTGGTAGCTCTCGCTAATGCCGCACAAAAGTAGCCTGCAAACCGCTCCGTTTGATTATCGCTTTCATCTAAAGAATACCAACCTAGATGCGGTTTATCCTTTGCCCATTGAGAAATCAACGTAGTTTTGCCATAACCTGCGGGAGCGGTAATCAGTACTAAAGGATAATCTGAAGCCTGTTCTAGCAAGGATAGTAAATTGGTTCTGGTTACGCTATTTTGTAGGCGGTAAGAACAAATAAGTTTTGATGGAATTAACATTGTTAATAACCCTTTTGTTGATGAAAGATGTCTTTTGGAGTTCTCCTCCCCCAAATAAGAAATTACTTCCTACTCGTCATACTGACAAGATTATAACAAGGAGGATTTATTTTTTCTCCTGCCGAGCATAATAAAACAAGAAGAATGTTTAATTTATGCCTTAAAAGGAGTTTTTATGTCTATTTCTCATACAAATGAAATGGCGTTATTTGATAATAATGTACAAAAATACTGCCGTTTTTTTGAACTTAGTTCGCCGCAACAATTTACCCTTGAGCAATGGTATCAAGTTATCGCTCGTACGGTGCTTGAAATGGCATATCACAAGCCGCAAGGCAAGGTTGATGAGCAACGCCATATTAATTATCTCTCAATGGAATTTCTCATTGGTCGCCTCACGGGGAATAACCTGATGAATTTGGGCTATTATGAAGCGATCAAAGCCTATTTAGCCCAGTATCAGATTGAGCTAGTCGATGTTCTGGAGCAAGAACGTGATCCTGCTTTAGGCAATGGCGGATTGGGACGCTTAGCCGCCTGTTTTTTAGATTCCATGGCAACGCTAGGGCAAGCGGCGACAGGCTATGGGCTGCATTATCAATATGGGCTGTTTAAACAGGCTTTCCAAGATGGAAAACAAGTAGAAAGTGGCGATGAATGGGGAAGAAATCAATATCCTTGGCATCGCTATAATCCAAGCAAAACCCAACAAGTGCATTTTGGCGGTAAAATTATTTCCCTTGGGGAAGATAGATATGAATGGAAACCTAAATTAACCATTGAAGGCAAAGCTTTTGATCTGCCGATTGTGGGCTATCAAAATGACGTAATCCAACAGCTACGCCTCTGGCAAGCAGACAGCCCACAATCTTTTGATTTAAACCAGTTTAATGAGGGCAAATTTGTCGCAGCGGAAAAAACCTTAATAAAAAGCACCGCACTTACACAGGTGCTATACCCGAACGATAATCATCGTGCAGGACAACAGTTACGCTTAATGCAGCAATATTTCCATTGTGCTTGTTCTGTGGCTGATATTCTTTCTCGCCATTTAGCACAAGGCTTCTCGCTAGAAGAATTTCCGAAACGTCAAGTCATTCAGCTTAATGACACACACCCAACCCTCGCTATCCCTGAATTAATGCGGATTTTACTTGATGAGTATCAACTCACTTGGCAACAAGCGTGGTCTATTTGCCAACAAAGTTTCGCTTACACCAATCACACCTTGTTGCCAGAAGCACTAGAACAATGGGATCAACGCCTATTCAAACAATTATTGCCACGTCACTTTAAAATTGTGGAAAAAATTAATCACCTTTTCCATCAACAAGTGAAAGCACAATTTGGCGATGATGCCAAAGTATGGGAAAAACTGGCGATTTTGTTTGATTACCGAGTGAGAATGGCAAATCTTTGCGTAGTGAGTTGTTTTGCGGTAAATGGTGTTGCTCAAATTCATTCTGATTTGTTGGTTAGTCAGCTTTTCCCAGAATATCATCAACTTTTCCCAACAAAATTCTGCAATGTTACCAATGGTATTACCCCAAGACGTTGGATCCAACAAGCTAACCCTGCATTAAGCCAGTTGCTCGATCAAACCGTCAAAGGCGATTGGAAAAAAGATCTTGAGTTACTTCACCAAGTGGAAAATGTGGTTGATGATGTCAACTTCCGCGAGGCTTATTGGCATATAAAACAGCAAAACAAAGCGGCTCTTGCCAGAGAAATTGAGCAAACGCTTAGCTTATCAGTCAATCCAGATGCGATTTTTGATGTGCAAATTAAGCGTTTCCACGAATACAAACGCCAGCATTTGAATTTATTAAATATTATCGCCACCTATCAATGGTTAAAAGATAATCCGAATAAAGATTACACACCAAGGCTCTTTGTTTTTTCAGGCAAAGCGGCACCGGGCTATTATTTGGCGAAAAATATTATTCACGCCATTAACAATGTCGCAGAGATCATCAATAACGATAAACAGATGAAAGATAAGCTACAAGTGGCGTTTTTACCTGATTATCGTGTATCGCTAGCAGAAAAAATTATCCCAGCGGCGGATATTTCCGAACAAATATCAATGGCAGGGAAAGAAGCCTCAGGGACAGGAAATATGAAGCTCGCATTAAATGGCGCATTAACCTTAGGGACTCTTGATGGGGCAAATGTTGAAATTGCTGAAATGGTAGGACAAGAACACATTTTCCTCTTTGGACATACTGTTGAAAGTATTCAAACACTATTAGCAGAAGGCTATTCGCCGAAAACTTACTATCGCAATGATCCTGTCTTAAAAAATGCGGTGGATTTTTTAGCCAAAGGCAAAGCCAGCAAGGGGGATAAAACAACCTTTAATCTGATGTTAGACAGTCTACTCGAGCACGATCCTTTCCTTGTTTTTGCTGATTTTGAGAGCTATCGACAAGCTCAAGAGCGTATTGGTCAGGCTTATTTAGATCGTGACGCATGGCTACGCAGTGCCATTTTAAACACAGCACGACTTGGAAAATTCAGCTCAGATCGTTCTATCCGTGACTATCAATCACGCATTTGGTTAAAAAAATAATGGATTGGCCACGCATTTTTATGCGTGGCAGCACGATAAAACAGGAAGCAGTATCATGAAAAGATTAACAAAGCGGTTTCAACAAGCTGGCATAATGCCTTATTTCTACAACGAACAAGGGATAAAAAAAACAGCTAGCCTCCAAACGCAACATCAATTATTCAACGCATTTTCAGGTAATACCCATTCTTATTCGGCAATTTTACCACCCGTAAAAATTCTTTACGAAAAAGCACCGCACTTTTTAAAACTCCATCGCACCGATTTAAAGAAAAATTTGCAAGGAAATTGGTGTCTTCAACTTGAAAATCAACAAGGGGAAATCACTGGGAAAGTAAAACGCAATACCATTTATTTTCCTCAAAATTTGCCGTTGGGCTATCACGATTTAACCTTAGCAATAGGAACAAAAACCTATTCTTGCCGTATTATTATTGCCCCAAAACGTTGTTATCAACCTCAAGAAATGGTACAAGGTAAAAAACTTTGGGGATCATTTATCCAATTATATAGTTTAAAATCTGAGCATAATTGGGGCGTTGGTGATTTTGGCGATCTTAAACAATTTTTGCGTGAAATTGCCGCAACTGGCGCGGATTTTGTTGGGCTAAACCCCATTCACGCTCTTTTTCCTGCTAACCCTGAAAGTGCTAGCCCTTATAGCCCATCATCAAGAAGATGGCTCAATATTCTTTATGTTGATCTCAATACATTGCCTGAATTTCAGCAAAGCCAGCCAGCACAGCAATGGTTTCAGCAGCCACAAATTCAACAAACTTTAGAAAAATTACGCACAGCAAGCCATATTCAGTACAGAGAAGTCATGGCATTAAAACTCGAAGGGCTACGACTTGCTTTCTCTTTTTTCCAACAACAGGCAAATTCTGATCGCCAAGCTGATTTTGAGCAATTCCTCCAACAAAAAGGGGAAAGCCTCATTATTCAAGCCACTTTTGATGCACTTCATCAACATCTCAGTGAGCAATTCCCTGAACAATGGGGTTGGAATTATTGGGCTACGCAATATCAGGATTATCATAGCGAAACGGTCGCACACTTCCAGCAAACCCACCAAGCAGATATTCGCTTTTATGCGTGGTTACAATTTATTGCGGAAACTCAGCTCAAAGAATGCGATGAACTCTGCAAAACCTTAAAAATGCCTATCGGGCTTTATCGAGATCTCGCTGTTGGCGTTTCCGATCAAGGCGCAGAAACTTGGTGTGATAAGCAACTTTATTGCTTAAAAGCCAGCATTGGCGCACCTCCTGATATTTTAGCGCCACAAGGGCAAAACTGGGGCTTATCGCCGCTCAATCCACATATTTTGCAGCAGCGAGCCTATCAACCCTTTATTGATCTCGTACAATCAAATTTGAATCATTGTGGTGCACTGCGTATCGATCATATTATGTCACTGCTACGACTGTGGTGGATTCCTAAGAATGGACAAGCACAAGATGGAGCATATATTCGTTATCCTGTTGATGATCTGATCGCCATTCTTGCCTTAGAAAGCCATCGACACAAAGCACTTATTATCGGGGAAGATCTGGGTACAGTTCCGAAAGCCATCGTGAGTAAACTCAAAAACGCGGGGATTTTATCTTATAAAGTATTTTATTTTGAATTTGATGAACAAGGAAAAAGCCGAGATTTAGCCGATTATCCTTATCAGGCAATGACAACCTTAAGTACGCACGATCTGCCAACTATTGATGGTTATTGGCGAGGCTATGATTTTGAACTTGGACAGCGTTATGGCATTTATCCAAATGAAAAAATTTTGGCGATATTGCAACAACAACGTCAGGAAGCTAAAGCCAAAATTTTAGCTCGTCTAACAGAGGCGGGAGTTGATCCTGATCAGCCAAAAGATTTATCCTCCCCAATTAGTAAAAAATTTAATCATCAACTACAAACCTATGTGGGGCAGGTGGAAAGTGCTTTGCTAGGGCTTCAACCTGAAGATTGGATAAATATGTCTGATCCCGTAAATATTCCGGGAACAAGCACCCAATATCCTAACTGGCGAAGACGCTTAAGCCAGAATGTTACAGAAATTTTTAATGATCCTGAAGTTCAGCAACTTTTACAGAAAATAAATACTTGCCGAAAACCGCATTAACTCTATGAAAATAGCCGATTAATCGGCTATTTTTTCAAAATGATTACTGATTTTTCAACAGACTGTTGACTAAACTCAATACTTCATCAATCTGTGCAGAAGAAAGTTTCCCCTCGTGAACAAACTTCACTTTGCCATTTTTATCCAACACCACGATCAAACTTTCTTTCTCTTTTAATTTCCACGCATTTTTCACCGCACTTTGATTATCCAGCACAATTTGACTATGGGCATTTTCTTTTTTCGCTTTTTCGGCGCTGCTCCGCACAAAAGCGCCCGTACCAAAAATTGCATCATCTGCGTTGATAATATTTGTGGTTTGATATTGCGTGCCATTAAAATGTTGCGCTTTAATTGCGTCCATTAAAGCTAAATTTTTTTCTTTTACTGCGCTTCGCCCTGCAATATGCTGCAACACTCGAACCTTACCTTTAAGCTGGGCAGATTGCCAAGGTTTTGCACTCACCTCTTGATTTTTCACCACAAGCTCGCCTTTATCCGCTACGCTTACCGCAGGGAGCGTTGCATTCAGTTGCAGATTGTGTGCCTGACTATGAGCACTGCTTAATAATGCGCTAAGCCCAAGTAATAAAACTGTTTTTTTCATTTTGTTCCTCGCTAAAAAGCCCTTAGTTTAGCGAAAATTCCCCTTTCTGACATCTTAAAAATCATTACAGCGAAAGAGATTTGTTTGTTATACTTCGCTCTCATCCCAGTTATTCAATCAGAAAAAAACATAACTGATTGTTTATATTGAAATTTATATAAGAGGAAAAAATGGAACAAACAATCTGCCCAAAATGCCAAGGCGAATATGTGTATCACGATGGTTTAAATTTTGTTTGCCCTGACTGTGCTTATGAGTGGTCTGGCGAGGAAGAAAATGACACAGAAGAAAAAGTGGTAAAAGACAGTAACGGCAATCCACTACAAGACGGCGATAGTGTGATTTTGATTAAAGATTTAAAAGTGAAAGGTTCATCTATTGTGTTGAAAAAAGGCACAAAAGCCAAAAACATTCGCTTAGTTGATGGCGATCACGATGTCGATTGCAAAATTGACGGTCAAAGTTTCTCATTAAAATCAGAGTTTCTGAAAAAAGCCTAATCACGCAATGGGCTGCGACAAGCGGCCTATTGTTTTGCCCTTCAAAATAAAGTGCGGTCAGATTTTTCGTGATTTTTACAAAAATGTGATCTATCTCACAAAAATATTCCAAACTTCCTAAAACTAGGAAATTTTCCTAAATCCTTTAAGCACTCATCTCAAGGCAGAAGAGCAAAATCTCATTAAAATTTGACCGCACTTTCATTTTTTAATTGAGGAAATTATGTTCAAATTTTTACAACAGGTGCGTAAACCTGTGCTAAATCTTCCTGTGGAAGAAAGACGCAAAATGTGGTTTAAGCCCTTTATGCAATCTTATTTAGTGGTGTTTATCGGTTATATGGCGATGTATTTAATTCGTAAGAATTTTAACGTTGCGCAAAATGATATGATCGAAACCTATGGACTCACCAAAACCCAACTGGGAATGATTGGGCTTGGCTTTTCTGTGGCTTACGGAATTGGGAAAACCCTTGTTTCCTACTATGCCGATGGGAAAAACACCAAACAATTCGTGCCGTTTATGCTGATCCTTTCTGCCCTTTGTATGCTTGGTTTTAGTGCAAGTATGGGCGGTGGCAGCGTGGCATTATTCTTAATGATCGCATTCTATTCGTTAAGTGGTTTCTTCCAAAGTACGGGCGGTTCATCAAGCTATTCCACCATTACCAAATGGACACCACGCAAAAAACGTGGTTCATTCCTTGGCTTCTGGAATTTATCCCACAACGTGGGCGGTGCAGCGGCAGCGGGCGTGGCGTTATTCGGTGCGAATGTGCTATTTGACGGACACGTTATCGGAATGTTCATCTTCCCTTCTATCATTGCGTTAATTGTGGGCTTTGTGGGATTACGCTATGGTTCAGATTCCCCAGAAGCTTATGGGCTTGGTACAGCGGAAGAATTATTTGGTGAAGAAATCAGCGAAGAAGATCGTGATGCAGAAGAAAATCAGCTTACAAAATGGCAAATTTTCGTGCGTTATATTTTGAAAAATAAAGTGATTTGGTTACTTTGCTTTGCCAATATTTTCCTTTATATCGTACGAATTGGGATCGATCAGTGGTCGCCAGTTTATGCTTACCAAGAACTTGGCTTCTCAAAAGATGCCGCAATTTCTGGCTTTGCCCTATTTGAAGTGGGCGCATTAGTTGGCACATTCTTGTGGGGATTCTTATCCGATTTAGCCAACGGAAGACGTGGTTTAACCGCTTGTGTTGCGTTGGTTTTAATCGTATTCACCCTTGAGTTTTATCAATTTGCGACCAACGAATATATGTATTTAATTTCATTATTCGTGCTAGGTTTCTTGGTATTCGGGCCACAATTATTAATCGGCGTTGCGGCAGTTGGTTTCGTACCGAAAAAAGCCATTGCCGTTGCTGACGGTGTGAAAGGTACATTCGCTTACTTAATCGGTGATAGCTTTGCAAAATTAGGTTTAGGAATGATTGCAGATGGTACGCCAATTTTCGGCTTAACAGGCTGGGCGGGGACATTCGCTGCATTAAATACTTCTGCAATTGTGTGTATGGTGTTGCTCGCTTTCGTGGCAATTGCGGAAGAGAAGAAAATTCGCCGCCTAAAAAAAGCACAATAATTGCAAAAACGCAATAATTTTGCACCGCACTTAATTTTTTAATGTTCTTTACAATTATGCAGTGAGATTTTCACTGCATAATTTTTTTATTGGAGTACAATGCTCTCCCACTTTGCTTAACGCCTTATGGCTAGGATAAAAATGATTAATATCGTGTTAGTTGATGATCATCTTGTAGTGCGTTCGGGCTTCTCTCAACTGCTGTCTTTAGAGCCAGATATGCGTATCGTAGGCGAATTTGGTTCGGCCAAAGAAACTCGTCAAAATTTACCGCGCCTAAAGCCTGATGTTTGCATTATGGATATTTCTATGCCCGATGAAGGTGGTTTGGAATTATTACCCGATATTCCGCAAGGCATTCATTGCATAATGTTAAGCGTAAACGATTCTGAATTTATGGTGAAAAAAGCCCTTGAATTGGGCGCAAAAGGCTACTTAAGCAAACGTTGTAGCCCTGATGAATTAATTCAAGCAGTTAGAACGGTTTATGCTGGTGGTGTTTATCTTATGCCAGAGCTCACCTTAAAACTCGTCAATACGCCGATTAAAAATACCCTCGCCCAACTCACAAAACGTGAACAAGAAGTCTGTGAATTACTCTCCAAAGGGCTAACAGTGAAAGAAATTGCGGCAGAATTATCATTGAGCATAAAAACTGTTCACGTTCATCGTGCCAATGCAATGAGCAAGTTAAATGTGAAGAATAACGTTGAATTGGCGAATTTCTTCCATAGTAAAGGATAAAATGAACACAATTTTCTTTTTTATTTATAGCTGCTTTTTTGTTGCGCCAGCCTATTTTTGTTTATGGATTATTTCTAATTATTTATTAGAAGATCCGCTGCTTTCTTTTTTATTTTTTCCTTTTGCGCTACGCATTGGCATTCTCATTCATACAAAAATAAAATATTGGTTTTCCATTTATCTTGCCGAGTATAGCATTTTACTATTACTCTATATTGCATTTCCTGAAAATAATACATTCTCTATCATTTTCCTTGGATTACTAAATATTCCACTATTGCTTATCTTTAAAAAATACTATTTTGGCAGCCAATTACGCTGCTTATTGCTACAAGGTCTATTAATTACATTACTCAGCCTAATTAATGCACTCTACTTTATTGGCGCTGAAAGTTTTTATTTCACCTTTTTGGTTAGTTTCTCAAGTGCGGTGCTAATTATTCCAATTTGTTATTTAATTTATTATTTCCTGTTTGAAATAAAATGGCTGCCGCTAACTTCTAGCCTGATTAGAAAACCTATTAGCTTAAGATCTAAGCCTATCATCATTTATCTTTTACTCTTTGTCTTAAACATTTATATTCAGACAGATTTGCCTGAATCTTTTAATCGTTTTTCGCTGTTTTTCTTATCCATTCCGATTATCTTGCTTGCTTTCCGTTATGGCTGGCAAGGGGCGCTACTCGGGATCTTATTAAATAGTTTGGCATTGATTAGTACAACTCACCATTTTTCTAACATAGAATTAACGGATTTATTACTTACGCTTTCCGCACAAACCATTACAGGGATTTTCCTTGGTTTAGGCATTCAACATCAACGCGATTTAAATCAACATTTAAGCCAAGAATTAGCAAGAAACCAATATTTAACCCAACAATTAATTCATCGTGAAGAAGAAATTAGAAAAGAAATTTCAAGAGAATTACACGATGAAATTGGACAAAACATTACCGCAATTAGAACGCAAGCGAGCATTTTAAAACGAATTGGAAAAACACCAGAATATGAAAAACTCTCACAAATTATTGAGCAATTATCTCTGAATATTTACGATAGTATTAAAGGCTTAATTAATAAAATCCGTCCGCGTATTTTAGATGATCTTAATTTGCAAGAAGCCCTACAAAATCTGTTTATTGAATTAGATTTTGCCAGCCAAAATACACAAATTCATTTACTTTGTAACAACCCTAAAAATAGGATACTTTCCCATTTACTGGAAATCACCTTATATCGCTTATGCCAAGAGGCATTAAATAATATAAAGAAATATTCTGGAGCAACAGAAGTTAATATTTATTTGAATATTGATGAAAAAATCACATTACATATTCAGGATAATGGCATTGGTTTTGATCTATCTAAAATCAATCATACTGGTTTAGGCATAAAAGGAATGAAAGAACGTGTTGCAATGTTAGGCGGGAAATTTGATATTCATTCTCTAAAATGGACAAAACAGCAACAAAGTGGCACAAGTATTTTTGTGGAATTACCTTGGATTAATTAATGAATACAGAAACACAACAACAAATCAATCAACGTTATCAATATTGGCGCATTCATTTAATGTTTGCGATGTATATTGGCTATGCAGGCTTTTATTTTACACGAAAAAGTTTTAACTATGCCGTCCCTGCATTAATTGCTGATTTAGGTATTGATAAAAATGATATTGGAATGATGACTACTGCATTTTATATTACTTACGGCATTTCTAAATTTTTATCAGGGATATTTTCTGACCGTAGTAATCCACGCTATTTTATGGCGATTGGCTTATTTTTTAGTGGCGTAATTAATATTTTCTTTGGGTTATCAAGTTCATTATTGGTTTTTATGAGTTTGTGGATTCTCAATGCGTGGTTTCAAGGTTGGGGCTGGCCAGCTTGTTCTAAATTACTCACCACTTGGTATTCGCGCACAGAGCGGGGTGCTTGGTGGTCGGTTTGGAATACGGCTCACAACGTGGGTGGTGCATTAATTCCGTTAATTATCGGCTATGTAACCTTGCATTACAGTTGGCGTTATGGCTTTATTATTGCAGGAATTATCACTATTTTTATTGCCTTATTCCTTGCTCTACGTTTACGAGGTACGCCAGAATCCCTTGGTTTACCAAGTATAGGGCAATGGCGTAGAGATAAATTAGAGTTAATTCAAGAGCAAGAGGGAAAAGATCTTTCTTGGCAACAAATATTATATCGCTATGTTTTCCTAAATAAATATATTTGGCTTTTGGCGCTAAGTTATACCCTTGTTTATATTGTAAGAACCGCAATTAATGACTGGGGAAATATTTATTTAACTGAAAAGTATCATTACGATTTGGTATCTGCTAATAGTGCAATTTCTTTATTTGAAATTGGTGGTATTTTAGGCTCGTTAGTTGCTGGTTGGGGATCAGATAAATTATTTTCCAGTAATCGTGGCCCAATGGCATTATTATTTGCCATTGGTATTTTCTTTTCCATTTTGGCACTATGGTTAATGGTGCAAGAAATCTTTATTTTGCAAAGTGCGGTGTTTTTTTCTATTGGATTTTTTGTATTTGGCCCGCAGATGCTTATCGGAATGGCGGCGGCTGAATGTTCACATAAAAAATCCCCCGGCGCAGCCACAGGGTTTATCGGTCTATTTGCTTATTTAGGGGCTGCACTATCAGGCTATCCGCTCGCGGTAGTAATGCAATATTTCCATTGGAATGGTTTTTTTGTGGTGATTTCTTGCTGTGCCTTTCTTATCGCATTATTGCTATTGCCATTTTTGAAAGCACAAAATTAAAAAAGCCTTAGCTATAAAAATACTAAGGCTTCTTGCTATTACTTTTTTCTGTCTTTTATCGCTTAAATTATGACAACGCATCAATCATCGCCAAAACCATTGCGGAGGATTGTTTGGCGGCGAGGGGGAGAAATTCTTCAAAGGACATACTGGCTTCACCATCTCCGCTATCAGAAATTGCACGTACCACAACAAAAGGCACGTTGAAAGCGTGGCACACTTGGGCAATGGCGGCGGCTTCCATTTCGACTGCCAACACATCAGTAAAATCTTGTTTAATTTGTGCTAAGGGTTCGCCGCCGTGGATAAAACTGTCGCCCGAGCAGATTAAGCCTTTATGCACTTTTTGTCCTTGGGCAGTCGCCACTTTTTGCGCAAGAGCGGTGAGATTTTCGTCAGAATTAAAACGCGCTGGGCAATTTGGTAGCTGACCTTTTTCATAGCCGAATGCGGTAACATCGGCATCGTGGTGAGCAGTTTGGGTTGAAATCACCACATCGCCCACTTTTAGCCCTTGCGCCACGCCACCTGCCGAGCCAGTGTTAATAATCACATCAGGTTTTGCGAGTTGTAATAACGCCGTTGTTCCCATTGCAGCGGCTACTTTGCCAATGCCCGATTGCAATAAGGCAATGTCTTTGCCGTTAATCGAGCCTTGGTAAATAGTCGCGCCGCCAATTTGCGTGGTGGTTTTATTTTCCATTAGCTCAGATAAATAAGCCACTTCTTGTGCCATTGCACCTACAATTCCGATTTTCATTGTTTTTTCTCTTGTAATAGTTTGTTAATTAAAAAATCTAGCACCGCAAAGCTGTAATCATCGTTATAAAGCGTGCTTGCAGTCAGCACATATTTTCCTTCTACAATTAAATAAGGATAGGTAAACACGCCATAATCTTCGGTCAGTTGAATGGCATCACGCACCTGCAAACGCACGCCTGCTGAATGATATAATTTGCGAAATTGTTCTGTATCAATGTGTTGTTCTTGCAGCCATTTTAGCAAGTTGGAAAAGCGAGATAATTCGGTGTAACGCTGTTTTTCTGAGCTTTCAAACAACAATAAATCCGACACATTTTCCGCATTCATTGCTTGTAGGGCATAAAAAATATTTGCCGTTAAATTCGCTTTTGCCGTTGCCACGGGCGTTTCAATAAGCACAACGTTATCACGGTTAATTTGGCTATATAAATTAAGAATATCCTGCGCCACGGAACAGACTCGGCAATCGTAATCAAAGAAAAATTGCAACAGAATTTTATGATCTGCGCGCGTGGGAATGGCTAGCGGTTCTTCGTAGGAAAAATAATCCCGTCCATCTTCAAATTGATTAATTTGTAAGGTGGGTGGCGTTTCGCTTTCCGCTCTTGCGCTTTGCGCAAGCAAAAAACTAAGCCCTGTGATAAAGAAAATTAATCGCCACATCAGATTACGCTACTCAGCCAAAGGTTCAATATAATCCACCAACAGTTGAATATTGCGTTGTCCGCGATATTCATTGACGTCCAATTTATAAGCTAATTTCACCCTTTTTAACGAAAGATCAGGATAATAACGCGTATCCACATTAAAGGCGATGGCATCGAGTAATGGCCCGCCATTTTGGGGTTCAAGCATCATTTTGAGGTGTTTTTCCCCCACTAAACGTTGCTGAAGCAATTTAAATTCGCCGTCAAACGTTGGCTCTGGGAAGGCTTGCCCCCAAGGTCCTGATTGTTTGAGAAGCTCGGCAGTATCCAAATTCATAAACTGGCTTGCCAGTTCGCCGTCCGTCCACACAATGCCTTGTAGATCTTTTTCGTCTAGGCACTCTTCCACCACCTCGTTAAATAGGCGCTGAAAATCACTAAATTTTTCTTCTTGAATGCTCAATCCCGCTGCCATTGCGTGTCCGCCAAATTTCAAAATGATGTCAGGGTGGCGAGAATGCAACCGTTCCAACGCATCACGAATGTGCAGCCCCTCAATGGAGCGTGCCGAGCCTTTAAGCACGCCAGCTTGATCTTGTGCAAAAGCAATCACAGGACGATGAAATTGATCTTTCAATCTTGAAGCTAAAATCCCCAATACACCTTGATGCCAATCCGCCTGATACAGCACAATGCCAGTGGGCAACGGTGGCGTAAGTGCGGTCAATTTTCGGCAAATTTCTAGCGCTTCTAATTTCATTTCTTGCTCAATTTCTTTGCGCGTTTGGTTCAAGCCATCTAGCTCCAATGCCAAAGCACGGGCGGAGGGCATATCTTCAGCCAATAACAATTCCACGCCCACCGACATATTATCCAAACGCCCTGCAGCATTTAAACGTGGCGCAATGGCAAAGCCTAAATCTGATGCACTGAAACGGCTCATATCACGATTCGCCACTTCCGCCAAGGCCTGAATCCCATAGCGGCAATGCCCTGCACGGATACGCTGTAAACCTTGATAGGCTAAAATGCGGTTATTTTGATCAAGCGGAACTACATCAGCAATTGTGCCAAGTGCCACTAAATCAAGTAATTCGGTGAAATTAGGCTGAGTTTTGCTATCAAATAAGCCTTTTTCGCGTAATTTAGCGCGTAATGCCAACATCACATAAAACGCCACACCCACGCCAGCTAAGGATTTAGACGGGAAATCGCATTGCGCTAAATTCGGGTTCACAATGGCATCAGCTTCAGGCAACATTTCGCTAGGTAAATGGTGATCTGTCACCACCACTTGCACGCCTTGTTGTTTCAAAAATGCCACACCTTCAAAGGAAGAAATGCCATTATCCACTGTGATTAGCACTTCCACATTTTTTTCTAGCGCCTGCTTTGCCACCTCAACGCTTAAGCCATAGCCTTGCTCAAAACGGTTTGGCACAAGATAATCCACTTGTTGGAAACCAAGCTGACGTAACGCCACTACGGTTAACGCCGTACTAGTTGCGCCATCGGCATCAAAATCCCCCACGATCACAATATTTTTTTGCGCCATACGCGCTTGTGCCAACAATTCCGCTGCCTTATCCATACCGAATAACGCGTGTGGCGAAAGCATCGCTTTCAAAGTGCGGTCTAATTGTTGCGGATTTTCGATTTGGCGCGCACGATAAAGACGATCAAGCAAAGGGTGATCGCTAATCGGCTGTGCTGTGCTAATGGGGCGGCGTTGGATTGTTTTGATCACGAAATAAAATCCTTAAACACATTTTAGGTTTCGCCCTAAAAGGGCGACCTACTTTTCTTTGCTTGTGCAAAGCAAAGTAGGCAAAAGAAAGCACACCCTACAGTCTCGCTTTTCCTCATTCCAGTTAGATTTTCCAAGCGGCGAAAAAAGAGATTTTGTTTCGCTCCGCTACACAAAATTACAATTTTTTTCGCCTAAAAATCTAACTTCCATTCGGGCAAGACTGAAGGGAACCCACAAAAGATCATCTAGATTAAATGGGTATATAAGAAATTTTTCATAATTTGTATTATACCTATTCTTCTTGCAAGGCTTTAAGCAATTCTTTTGGTGGTAAATAACCACCGATAAGCTCACCTTTCGGCGTAACAATGCTTGGCGTGCCGCGCACACCAAATTGCACACCAAGTTCATAGTGTTTCTTCACGATATCAGCATTTTTCAAAGTTTTCGGCAAGTTGCCTTTTTCCGCTTCATTTAAAGCTTGTGCAGGATCTTTCGCTTGCCAAATGGCTTCCATTTGTTTTGCTGTATTGTTATTTAAGCCACCGCGCGGAAATGCAAGGTAACGAACGGTGATGCCTAAATCATTATACTGACTAAGTTGTTGATGTAATAAGTGGCAATAATGGCAGGTAATATCCATAAATACGGTTACCACATATTTTTCATTTTTTGCCGGATAAACAATCATTTCATTTTTATAACTATTTAATTTATCTAGCAAAAATTTTCCTGTTAAATCCACCGCACCTTTATCAGTTAGCTCATATAGCTGACCTTGCAGCACATATTTGCCGTCTTCGGAAGCGTAAAAAATGCCTTCGTTGCTGATAACTGTTTTTAAGCCATTGATCGGCGATGACTTAATTTCCATTTGTGATACGCCAAGTTTTTTTAATTGCGCTTCAATTTGTGCATCGCTTGCCACGGCATAGACGGACAACGCGGCTAACGAAAGTGCGGTAATGATTTTCTTCATTTTTCTTTCCTGATGTCTATTCCTTGTGAAAGGCGGATTTTATCACAAGCCCAATCAACAAGCTAATAGGAAAAGGCTTTCAACATAATTGACCTACCAAATTGGGCTAAAATAGCATATAATTCGGCTCTTATATGCAAAATTAGATAGAACTGAATTTATGTTTGAAATTAATCCAATCAAAAATAAAATTGCCGATCTCACTGAACGCACGGCAACCCTTAGGGGGTATCTTTGACTTTGATAGCAAAGTCGAACGGTTAGAAGAAGTCAATGCTGAACTTGAACAGCCTGATGTATGGAATGGGCCAGAAAAAGCGCAAGCGCTCGGCAAAGAGCGTGCCAGCCTTGAAAGCGTGGTGAATACCATCAACAACCTGCAACAAGGGTTAGACGATGTGGACGGCTTGCTTGAACTCGCCATTGAAGCGGAAGACGAAGCCACCTTCAACGAAGCTGTCGCCGAATTAGACGAGCTAGAACAAAAACTCGCAGGGCTTGAATTTCGCCGAATGTTCAGCGGTGTACACGACAGTGCCGATTGCTATGTGGATCTGCAAGCAGGTTCAGGCGGTACGGAAGCTCAAGACTGGACAGAAATGCTATTGCGAATGTACTTACGTTGGGCGGAAAGCAAAGGCTTTAAAACAGAATTAATGGAAGTTTCAGACGGCGATGTGGCAGGCATAAAATCGGCCACTATTCGCATTTCTGGCGAATACGCATTTGGCTGGCTACGCACTGAAACAGGCATTCATCGCCTTGTGCGAAAAAGCCCGTTTGATTCCAACAACCGCCGCCACACCTCTTTCAGCGCCGCTTTTGTGTACCCTGAAATTGATGACGATATTGATATTGAAATCAATCCTGCGGATTTACGCATTGATGTGTATCGCGCCTCAGGTGCGGGCGGTCAGCACGTGAATAAAACCGAAAGTGCGGTGCGAATTACCCATATTCCAAGCGGTATTGTGGTGCAATGTCAAAACGATCGTTCACAGCATAAAAATAAAGATCAGGCGATGAAACAGCTCAAAGCCAAGCTCTACGAATTGGAGCTACAAAAGCAAAATGCGGAAAAACAAGCAATGGAAGACAACAAATCCGACATTGGTTGGGGCAGCCAAATTCGTTCTTATGTGTTAGATGATTCACGCATCAAAGATTTGCGTACGGGCATAGAAAACCGCAACACCCAAGCCGTACTAGACGGCGATTTGGACAGATTTATTGAGGCGAGTTTGAAGGCTGGGCTATAATAGAACAATAAAATAATCACTGAAATTTAAAGGTAAAACAAAATGACAGAACAAACCCAAGAATTAGATTTAAACGGTGAAATGCTGGTTCGCCGTGAAAAATTAGCGGCGTTGCGTCAAAAAGGCAATGCGTTTCCCAATACCTTCCGCCGTGATGCGCTTGCGCAGGATTTACATCAACAATATGATGAGGTTGATGGCGAAGCCTTGAAAGAACAAGGTGTGGAAGTGAAAGTGGCAGGACGTATTATGACACGCCGTATTATGGGTAAAGCAACTTTCGTTACCTTGCAAGATATGAGCGGCCGTATTCAGCTTTATATTGCACGCGACAACCTGCCTGAAGGCGTTTATGCCGATGACGTGGGCAACTGGGATTTGGGCGATATTGTGGGCGTGAAAGGGACGCTATTCAAAACCAAAACCAATGAGCTTACCGTGCGCGCTAGCGAAGTACAGCTTTTAACCAAGGCATTGCGTCCATTGCCAGATAAATTCCACGGTCTCGCGGATCAAGAAATGCGTTATCGTCAGCGTTATTTGGATCTTATTTCTAACGAAGAGTCTCGCCGCACTTTTATTATCCGTTCAAAAGTAATTGCAGGAATGCGTGAATATTTCATCAGCAAAGGCTTTATTGAAGTAGAAACACCAATGTTGCAAGTGATCCCAGGCGGTGCGGCAGCACGTCCATTTGTGACCCATCACAATGCTTTAGATATTGATATGTATCTGCGTATTGCGCCAGAACTTTATCTCAAACGCCTTGTTGTTGGTGGCTTTGAGCGTGTGTTTGAGCTAAACCGTAACTTCCGTAACGAAGGCGTATCGGTGCGTCATAACCCAGAGTTTACGATGATCGAGTACTATCAAGCCTATGCGGACTACCACGATTTAATGGATAACACCGAAGAGTTATTACGCAAGTTGGCCTTAGATATTTTAGGCACAACCATCGTCCCTTACGGTGATTATGAATTTGATTTTGGCAAACCGTTCGAGCGAATCACAATGCACGAGGCGATCTTAAAACACGGTTCGGATAAAGGTATCGTGAAAGAGGATCTGTACGACCTCGATCGTGCCAAAGCCTTGGCTTCCAAACTTAGCATTGAAGTACAAAAATCTTGGGGCTTAGGCTCGATCGTCAATGCCATTTTTGAAGAAGTGGCAGAACATCACTTAATTCAGCCAACGTTCTTAATGGCTCACCCTGCGGAAATTTCACCATTAGCACGCCGTAATGATGAAAACCCAGAAGTGACCGATCGTTTTGAACTATTTATCGGTGGCCGCGAAATTGGTAACGGCTTCTCAGAGCTTAACGATGCAGAAGATCAGGCTGAACGCTTTGATGCGCAGGTTGCAGCAAAAGAAGCAGGCGATGATGAAGCGATGTTCAAAGATGACGATTTTGTTACCGCACTTGAACACGGTTTACCACCAACCGCTGGCGAAGGCTTAGGCATCGACCGCTTAGCAATGCTTTTCGCTAACGCCCCATCAATCCGTGATGTGATTTTATTCCCAGCGATGAAGCATAAAGGATAATTTTTAATCAAATAGGGAAAGGTTAGCTATGATCTTTCCCTTTATTATGAAATGGCAACAAAATGAATAATTTAGCCCTAGAACAACTTCTTAACGAAAAACTTAACGCAGCGGCGATTTCTGACTATGCTCCCAATGGTTTGCAAGTGGAAGGCAGAGAGCAGGTGAAAAAAATCATTACTGGTGTAACCGCAAGCCAAGCCTTGATTGATTATGCCATTGCGCAAAATGCTGATGCCATTTTGGTACACCATGGTTATTTTTGGAAAAGTGAAAATCCCTGTATTCGTGGAATGAAAGGCAAGCGCATCAAGGCATTATTGCAAAATAATATTAATCTTTATGCCTATCATTTGCCCCTTGATGTTCACCCAGAACTGGGCAATAACGCACAGCTTGCAGCATTGCTTGGCATTGAAGATCTGCAACCGTTGGAACAAGGAAAATTCAGCATTCCCGTTTATGGCAAGTTGAAAACACCGATTAGCGGTGAAGCATTGGCGCAACGCATTGAACAGCAATTACAGCGTAAGCCCCTTTTTTGTGGCGAAAATGCACCGCACTTAATCCACAGCGTGGGAATTTGCACTGGTGGCGGACAAGGCTATATTGATCTTGCCGCACAGCATGGGCTTGATGCCTTTATTACGGGCGAAGTTTCCGAGCAAACCATTCATTCTGCGCGTGAACAAGGCATTAATTTCTTCGCTGCAGGCCACCATTGCACCGAGCGTTACGGCGTGAAAGCCTTAGGCGAATGGCTCGCGGAAAATCACGGTTTTGATGTGGAGTTTAAAGATATTTACAATCCCGCATAAAAAATGGGAAAGCAAAGTGCGGTGTAAATTTTGCGAATTTTCAGGTCAGCTTTGTATAAACACCACTTTTCCCTTATACTATGCACAATTTTTTCATCACAAATAGGAATAAAAAATGGGTTTCTTAACTGGTAAACGTATTTTAATTACAGGCTTAGCGAGCAATCGCTCTATCGCTTATGGGATTGCTGCGGCAATGAAACGTGAAGGTGCAGAGCTGGCTTTCACTTATTTAAACGATAAATTAAAACCACGCGTAGAAGAATTTGCCAAAGAATTTGGTTCAGACATCATTCTTCCCCTTGATGTAGCGAGCGATGAAAATATCACTCACTGTTTTGCGGAATTAAGCAAACATTGGGAAAAATTCGATGGCTTCGTTCACGCGATCGCATTCGCACCGGGCGATCAATTAGACGGCGACTATGTCAATGCCGCAACCCGCGAAGGCTTCCGCATTGCTCACGACATCAGTGCATACAGCTTCGTAGCAATGGCACAAGCGGCACGTCCAATGTTAAATCCAAATTCAGGGCTTGTTACTCTCACCTATTTAGGTGCGGAGCGTGCCATTCCAAACTACAATGTGATGTGTTTAGCCAAAGCCTCATTAGAAGCCAGCACCCGCGTAATGGCAGCAGATTTAGGTAAAGACGGTATTCGTGTAAATGCGATTTCAGCTGGCCCAATCCGTACACTTGCCGCATCTGGCATTAAAAACTTCAAGAAAATGTTAGCAACCTTTGAAAACACCGCCCCATTACGCCGTACTGTAACCATTGAAGATGTGGGTAATTCAGCAGCGTTCTTATGCTCTGATTTAGCCTCAGGGGTAACGGGTGAAGTGTTGCACGTTGATGCAGGTTTCAGCATTACCGCAATGAGCGAATTAGGTGCGGAATAATTTTAACTTTTACAAAAATAAGGCAGACCAATGCGTCTGCCTTTTGTCGTTTATTAAGAAAAAATAATTATGTTTCAAAATAACCCCTTACTTTCCCAATTAAAACAGCAAATTCGTGATAGCAAACCTGTGGTTGAAGGCGTGGTGCGCGGTTCAGACAAGGCATTCGGCTTTTTAGAAACAGAGAAAAAAAGCTATTTCATTCCCCCTGCTGCAATGAAAAAAGTGATGCACGGCGATAAAATCAAAGCGCGCATTGAAACCATTGGCGATAAAGAACAAGCCGAACCAGAAGAATTGCTCGAGCCAATGCTAACCCGTTTTATCGCCAAAGTGCGGTTCAATAAAGACAAAAAATTGCAAGTGTTGGTGGATCACCCACAGATCAATCAACCCATTGGCGCAAATAAAGCCAAAGCGGTAACGGAAGATCTGCAAGAAGGCGATTGGGTGGTGGCAGAATTAAAAACGCACCCACTGCGTGATGATCGCTTTTTGTTCGCTCAAATCACACAGTTCATTTGCCAAAAAGACGATGAATTTGCCCCTTGGTGGGTAACCCTCGCGCGCCATCAACAATCGCGCTACCCTGTTCAAGGGCAAGAAAGCTACACAATGCTCGATCAACAAACTCGTGAAGATTTGACCGCACTTCATTTCGTGACTATCGACAGCGAAAGCACGCAAGATATGGACGATGCGCTTTATATCGAAACCTTGGAAGAAAATGGCCAAGCCGTAGGCTGGACATTAGTGGTGGCAATTGCCGATCCAACCGCTTACATTGATGAAAATTCACTGATTGAACAAGAAGCCAAGCAGCGTTGTTTCACCAATTATCTACCAGGTTTCAACATTCCAATGTTACCGCGTGAGCTTTCTGATGAGCTTTGTTCCCTAATGGAAAATGAAATGCGCCCAGCGTTGGTTTGCACCATTGAAATTGATCAACAAGGCAATATTCGTAACAACCCCGTTTTCCAATCCGCCAATGTACAATCTAAGGCGAAGTTGGCGTACAACAAGGTTTCAGATTATTTAGAACAACAAGAAAATGCGTGGCAACCAGAAGATCCTGCTACAAAAAATCAAATTGATTTGCTACACCAATTTACCCTTGCGCGTATTCAATGGCGCAAAACCCACTCTTTATTATTTAAAGAAAAACCGGATTACAGCTTTAAATTAGCGGAAAACGGCAAAGTAGCGGAAATTGTGGCAGAATATCGCCGCATTGCGAACCAAATCGTGGAAGAATCAATGATTTTAGCCAATATTTGTGCAGCACAATATCTCAATGAAACGGCACAATGTGGCATTTTCAACACGCACAGCGGTTTTGATCAAAAAAATCTTGCGGCTGCACAGCAATTTCTTCTTTCACAATTAGCCAATGAAGAAAATGAAGCGGAACTTAAAGATCGCTATTCTAGCGAAAACTTGGCCACTCTCGAAGGTTACTGCCGTATGCGTCACGATATTGAACCCATTGAAGGGGATTATCTTGAACTGCGCCTGCGCCGCTATCTCACTTTTGCCGAATTTAAAGCGGATCTTGCCCCGCACTTTGGTTTAGGGTTGCAAGGCTACGCCACTTGGACATCACCAATCCGTAAATATTCGGATATGGTCAATCACCGTTTAATCAAAGCCAGCCTGACTACTCAGGAATATCACAGACCAGCAGACGATGTGCTGCAACGCTTACAAGAAGCACGCCGTCAAAACCGTTTAATTGAACGAGATATTGCCGACTGGCTATACTGCCGTTATTTAGCCGACAAAGTGGAAAGTAACGCTCAATTTGACGCAGAAATCCAAGATGTTATGCGTGGTGGCTTGCGTGTATTATTGTTAGAAAACGGTGCGTCAATGTTTATCCCTGCTTCCACCATTCACAATAACAAGGAAGAAATGCAGGTAAACCCAGACGAAATCGCCCTTTATATCAAAGGCGAGAAAGCCTATAAAATCGGTGATAAAATCCAAGTGCTACTCACAGAAGTGAAAGAGGAAACACGAAGTATTATCGGACAAGTTTTGGTTTAGGCTATTTTACTACAATGAGCCACCATAATTAATTATAGTGGCTCGTTCTTATAATTGGTTTAAATCAAAGCATTAACATTAGAATAGGAAGCGTGCTCCCAATGCAACACGGTGATTTGCTTTTCCATCTTTGTTAAGTACTTTACCACCTTGTTTAACTTTACCTTTACCACCTTCAAGATACACAACAAAGTTTTTATTAAAGCGATGATCTACACCAAGCATCCAGCCACGCATTTTCAATGAGTCGGCTGTTGGAGCAGCTTTTTTACCTGTTGCGAAATAATATTCCCCATAAACTGCATTTTGCGGAGTTGCCATTACTTTTAAGCCAACTAAGAAACGGTTGTTTTTATGTAATGTTGCTTTATAACCCGCTACTTTTTGGAAGCCAATATTACCGCTTTCTACCCCCGTTTTAGACACTTTACCAAATGCCCAGTCAAAACCTAATGTGATGAGTTTGTCGTAAGTGATATCAAAGCCTACACCACCACGTTTAAGTTTAAATTCTTTTGCTTCTGTACCATCTTCTGATTGCGTTACTGATGAATAACCTGAGCCAAAACGTACAGCGACATCACCAAAAGTATTATCATAGAAGAAGCCTACACCGTAGCCTTGACCTTCGTCCCAGCCAGTTGTACCACTTGAGGTTTGATTTGCTTTATTCGCTTGCCCAAAATAATAATCTGCGGCAAAACGGAAACCTGCAAATTTATTTGACATAAATGTTGCTGCTTTTTTATGACCATCAAAGAAAATGTTACCGCCGCCATCATAAGTATAATTTGCTTTAGGAATATGATCGCCTAAGTTTAATTGACGGCCAAAGGTTAATGTACCCACATCTTTTTGGCTTACCCCAGCAAATAGACGATGAGTTCTGAGATTTCCACCAATAGCGCTGGCAGAACCGTTACCATGAGAGAAACGTAATTCTGCTCCACCAAACACTTTAAATCCTGCACCAACATCTTGATATGCTCTTACGCGTACACGAGAGCCAATGTCGCGCAAATCATTTCGTTGCTCTGAATCATTACGCAATTCAAAGTGCATACGTCCATCTAAATCAACTTTTGTGCCTTCTTTTTCATAGATTACGGTGGCATTTGCGGTGGCTGAAATCATTGCTGTTACAGCTAATGCGATAAGTGTCTTTTTCATAATGAACTTCCTTTGTTTAAGGCCTTATTATGCTCGACAGAATAAAGCTTGAATTTCCATCAACCTGATATTAGTTAACCAAAATAATTTCGGTTGGAAATAATATAGGTAGGTTATTTTTTTCTGTCAAAAATAGGAAACTTTTTCCAATTTAAAGAAACACTATTAAAAACAATATGTTATAAAAGATAGAGTTTCTCCCTAATGAAGTAAAAATGTGATCTAAAAATAGATTTCAACTTGAATGCTCCAGAAAGGAAAGATAGTTAAATTCTATAACCATATGAAAAATAATGTTTTTTTGATTACTTCAAATGAGAAATGAAAGAATAGCTCCATAAAATAAAATTATTTGAATATTTTCTTCAAATATGAGAGAAAGATCACAATTTGAAAGAAAAACCACCGCACTTCAGTTTTTATCTGAAACTAAAGTGCGGTGGTTTTTCACGCGTTTTTTGAGTGTCTATGCGTTTTCTATATTAAATGAAATAACCTCGCTGATATTTTCAGCGCCTAGTGCAATCATAATTAACCGATCCACGCCTAGGGCCACGCCTGCACAATTTGGCACGCCAACTTGAAGTGCGGCAAGGAATCGTTCGTCAAGCTGGCGAGTTGGTAAACCGAGCTTTTCACGTTGGCGATTATCTTGCTCGAAGCGGTGGCGTTGTTCATTTGCATCGGTGAGTTCATTAAAACCGTTCGCCAGCTCAATGCCTTTATAATAAAACTCAAAACGCTCCGCCACGCGATGATCTTCCGAGCTAATTTGTGCTAATGCCGCTTGGGTTGCAGGGAAATGATAAATAGCGACGGGGCGTTCTTGCCCGATTTTCGGTTCAACCACAGAGCTGAATAAAAATTGCAGCAAGGTATCTCTGTCTTCATTTTCCGCTTGTTCCAGATGATGATCTTTCGCTTTGGCAATTAACTCTTCGCGAGAAGCAGAAAGCGGATTAAGCCCGACATATTCTTGGAACGCAAATTGATAGCTCATACTTTCTGCGGGTTCGCAATCCAGAATTTGTTGTAGCAGATCATCAACTTCGTTAATCAGGCGATACATATCAAAATGTGGACGATACCATTCCAACATTGTGAACTCGGGATTATGTTTTCTGCCCGACTCTTCATTACGGAACACTTTGCAAAGCTGAAAAATCGCACCACTGCCAGCGGCAAGTAGGCGTTTCATTGGATATTCTGGGCTAGTAGAAAGCCATAGGGTTTTCGATTGATGCTTGAAAGGGGAAGTAAATTCTGTGCTAAAAGTGGCAAGATGCACATCTGTTACCCCAAATTCACTCAAAATTGGGGTTTCTACTTCTAATAAACCGCGATCAGTAAAAAAGCGGCGAATTTCTGCCATAATTTTGGCACGGGCTAATAAATTTTGAATACTGGCCGTTGGTCGCCATTGTTCATTTTCTGTCATAATTTGTCTGAGCCATTTTGTGAAAAAAGTGCGGTTATTTTACCTGAAATATTTCAACACAATGAAAGGTTTTTACGCAATCGCTTCATTCTAAAAGAGAAAAGTTCTCATTAAGGCTAAAATATTCACTAACTTTTTTGAGTTAGATCACACTTTGAAACTTTGCTCCCTTTTTTTGCTAAAAAAGTCTGATTTCTTTTATAAAAGCGTGGCAAAATAGATATACCCTAATAAATTTCAAACGATTTGAAATTTTTCTTAGACATTTCATCTACTTTATATTGGAGGAAATCGTGCAAACTGTTAATGTCGATATTGCAATTGTTGGCGCTGGTGGCGGTGGTTTACGAGCGGCAATTGCAGCAGCACAGGCAAATCCAAACCTTAAAATTGCCTTAGTTTCAAAAGTTTACCCTATGCGTAGCCATACTGTGGCTGCAGAAGGAGGCGCCGCTGCAGTAATCAAGGAAGAAGACTCTTATGATAAACATTTCCACGATACCGTAGCTGGGGGCGATTGGTTATGTGAGCAAGACGTGGTGGAATACTTTGTAGAACATTCCCCTGTTGAGATGACGCAATTAGAACGCTGGGGCTGCCCTTGGAGCCGTAAACAAGACGGTGATGTAAATGTGCGTCGTTTCGGTGGTATGAAAATCGAACGTACTTGGTTCGCCGCCGATAAAACAGGCTTCCATTTGTTACATACTCTTTTCCAAACTTCAATGCAATTCCCGCAAATTCAACGTTTTGATGAGCATTTCGTGTTAGATATTCTTGTTGATGATGGCCACGCTCGTGGTATGGTGGCAATGAATATGATGGAAGGCACATTGGTGCAAATCAATGCCAATGCGGTGATTATCGCAACCGGTGGTGGTTGTCGTGCATTCCGTTTCAATACAAACGGCGGTATTGTAACCGGTGATGGTTTATCAATGGCGTATCGCCACGGTGTGCCATTGCGTGATATGGAATTCGTACAATATCACCCAACTGGTTTACCAAATACCGGGATTTTGATGACTGAGGGTTGTCGTGGTGAAGGTGGTATTTTGGTCAATAAAGACGGTTACCGCTATTTACAAGATTATGGTCTAGGCCCTGAAACGCCAATCGGTAAACCTGAAAATAAATATATGGAATTAGGCCCGCGTGATAAAGTGTCGCAAGCGTTCTGGCAAGAATGGCGTAAAGGCAACACCTTAAAAACCGCAAAAGGCGTGGACGTGGTCCACCTTGATTTACGTCATTTAGGTGAAAAATATTTGCACGAACGTTTACCATTTATTTGTGAACTTGCTAACGCTTATGAGGGTGTTGATCCTGCCAAAGCACCAATTCCTGTGCGCCCTGTTGTGCATTACACAATGGGTGGTATTGAAGTGGACTTCAACAGCGAAACCCGTATTAAAGGTTTATTTGCTGTGGGTGAATGTGCTTCATCAGGCTTGCACGGTGCGAACCGTTTAGGCTCTAACTCACTTGCCGAATTAGTTGTGTTAGGCCGTGTTGCCGGTGAATATGCAGCAAAACGAGCTACTGAAGCCGCACCTGCCAACCAAACAGCGGTAGATGCACAAGCGCGCGATGTAATCCAACGTTTAGAAGATTTATATAACCAAGACGGTACTGAATCTTGGTCACAAATCCGTGATGAAATGGGCGATTCAATGGAAGAAGGTTGTGGTATTTATCGTACACAAGAAAGTATGCAACAAACCGTTGATAAAATTGCTGAACTAAAAGAACGTTATAAACGCATTCGCATTGCTGATCGCTCAAGCGTGTTCAACACCAATGTACTTTATACCGTGGAATTGGGTTACATTTTAGATGTAGCACAATCTATTGCGAATTCAGCCATTGAGCGTAAAGAATCTCGTGGTGCTCACCAACGCTTAGACTACACAGAACGTGATGATGTGAATTACTTAAAACACACTTTGGCTTTCTACAATGCTGACGGTATGCCTCGCATTGAATATAGCCCAGTGAAAATCACAAAATCTCAACCTGCAAAACGTGTTTATGGTGCGGAAGCTGAAGCACAAGAAGCGGCAGCGAAAGCTAAGGAGCAAACAAATGGCTAATCAAACAATGATGAATATTGAGGTTCTGCGTTATAACCCTGAAGTAGATAAAGAACCTTATTTAAGAACTTACCAAGTGCCTTATGATAGCCAAACCTCATTGTTAGATGCACTTGGTTATATTAAAGATAAACTTGAACCTGAATTGTCTTACCGCTGGTCTTGTCGTATGGCAATTTGTGGCTCTTGCGGAATGATGGTGAATAACAAGCCAAAACTCGCTTGCAAAACATTCTTGCGTGATTACAGCGGGCATATGCGTATTGAACCATTGGCTAACTTCCCAATTGAGCGCGATTTGGTGGTGGATCTCAGCCACTTTATTGAAAGTTTAGAAAGCATTAAACCTTACATTATCGGTAATGAAGCCCCACCGCTGGACGGCAAACCGCACCCATCGGCGGAATTAGCGAAAAGTCGCACCAAACAAACCCCAGCACAGCTAGAGAAATATCGTCAATTCTCAATGTGCATTAACTGTGGTTTATGCTATGCAGCTTGCCCACAATTCGGCTTAAATCCAGGATTTGTCGGCCCTGCTGCAATTACATTGGCGCATCGCTATAACCTTGATAATCGTGATCACGGTAAAGCTGAACGAATGAAAATTCTTAACGGCGATAACGGGGTGTGGAGCTGTACATTCGTGGGTTACTGTTCTGAAGTGTGTCCAAAACACGTTAATCCAGCCTCCGCAGTGAACCAAGGCAAAATCGAAAGTGCGAAAGACTACGTTTTTGCAATGTTAAAACCGCAAAACTAAAGGAGAAGTAAAATGACAACAGTAACCGCAAGCAAACGCAAAAAATATGTGCGTGAAGTGAAACCAACTTGGTGGAAAAAGTTAGATTTTTACAAATTCTATGTATTGCGTGAAAGCACAGCCGTTCCAACCCTATGGTTTTGTTTAGAGCTATTTTACGGCTTAATTTGCCTAGGCAATGGCACATTCGCCACAAACTTTGTTCATTTCTTGCAAAACCCAATCGTGGTGATTTTAAACATCATCACCCTTGGTGCAGTATTATTAAATAGCTACACGTTCTTTAATATGGCACCACAAATGGCTAATATTATTGTGAAAAATGAACGCCTAGATGCCAAATTGATCTCTCGTGTATTCTGGGGGATCACCGCTTTCGTTAGCATTATTACCTTAATTCTCGTATAGGAAATAAGAATATGAATAAACAAAATCCAAAACGTTCGAATGAGCCTGTTGTATGGTTATTATTTGGTGCGGGCGGTGCAATCAGTGCCGTATTCTTCCCTGTTCTTGTGCTGATTTTAGGCTTTTTACTTCCATTTGGATTGGTTTCGCCAGACAATATCATCGCATTTGCAGGCACTTGGATAGGAAAATTAGCACTCCTTGCATTACTAATCTTCCCTGCTTGGTGTGGCATTCACCGTGTTCACCTAGGTTTGCACGATTTTAAAGTACATATTCCAGCCGCAGGCGTGATTTTCTACGGACTCGCTACGCTATTTTCAATCTTAACCATTTTTGCCGTATGGCACATTTAAGATAAACGCGAAAATAAAAAACCTTTTCGTAAGAAAAGGTTTTTTTATCTTTCAATCTAAGAATTGTTTAACTTTAAAGTGCGGTACAAAAATCCAAAATTTATTTGATGAACCTTACTAACCAACAATTATGAATATGCTTATTACGTTCAAAATCTAGTGGCAAGGTTTTGGCTGAAATTTCTACCGCACTTAGGCCGAGATTAGCGATGCCGTCAAAATCCATTTTGAATTTTTGTTTATTGTTGGAAAACACAATTGTGCCGTTTGGGCGTAAAATGCGTTTTAAGTGGGTGAATAATTGAATGTGATCGCGCTGTACGTCCCAGCTGTTTTCCATTCGTTTAGAATTAGAGAACGTAGGGGGATCAACGAAAATCAAATCGAATTGGCGGTCGCATTTTTCTAGCCATTGTAGGCAATCGCTTTGGATCAATTTATGCTGTTTACCTTCGATGTCATTTAAAATTAAATTTTGTTCTGCCCAGTTGAGATAAGTGTTCGACATATCCACGGTGGTGGTGGATTTTGCGCCACCTAGCGCAGCGTGAACGGTGGCAGAGCCAGTGTAAGCAAACAAATTCAGGAAATCTTTGCCTTGTGCCATTTCACCCAGCATTTTGCGGGTTAAGCGGTGATCCAAAAATAGCCCCGTGTCCAGATAATCCGTTAAATTCACCCAAAGTTTCGCGCCATATTCTTCCACATAGAAATAATCGCCTTTGTTGGCCAATTTTTCATATTGGTTTGTGCCTTTTTGTTTTTGGCGAACTTTTAGCACCAATTTATTGGTTTCCACGCCCGTAACGGCAAGGGTGGCGGTTACCGCATCAAGCAAACGCTGACGGGCTTTGTTTTCATCAATATTTTTTGGCGCGGCGTATTCTTGCACTACAATATGATCTAAATAGCGATCCACCGCCACGTTATATTCAGGCAGATCAGCATCATAAAGGCGGTACGCATTAATGCCTTGCTGTTTTGCCCATTTTTCGATTTTCTTGCTATTTTTCTGCAAGCGGTTAGCGAAATCTTGCGCAACGGGCGGATTTTCTGCGGAAGAAATTTGCGAATTTTGTACCGCACTTTCAATTTGTGCGTGCTTGTTTTCAGCGATCTGATAATTTTTTTGTACGCAATCTAACGGCCCATTTTTCGCTTTAAATTGGCGGTGCGAACGCAATCGCAGGCAGTCTAACAACGCAGGTTCACCACCGAAAATAGACGCATTCCAACCACCGAATTGCTGTTTTAAACGTTGCCCAAATACGGAATACAGGGCAATGAGCGCAGGGGTTGTGCCTAAGCGTTCGCCATAAGGCGGATTACAAATTAGCGTGCCTTTCTCGCTGGCTGGATTTTTCAACGCTGCCACATCGCCTTGTTTCCACTGAATTAAATGGGCAACACCAGCATTTTTCGCGTTGCGTTGCGCTTTTTGTAACACGCGGTGATCTAAATCAAACCCATAAAAATGGGCTTGAGCCTGCTGTGAGCCTTGTTCGGCAAGGGCGATGGCTTGGTCTTTCACTTTTTGCCAAGCCTGCGGATTATGCCCTTTCCAGAAATCAAATCCCCAACGTAAGCGGTGCAACTGCGGTGCAATTTTTGCTTCCATTTGTGCTGCTTCAATCAACAATGTGCCTGAACCACACATTGGATCAACCAGCGGCGTGCCTTGTTGCCAGCCTGAACGCAGCACAATGGCCGCCGCCAAGGTTTCACGCAATGGCGCAGCACCTGTGTCTTCACGGTAGCCACGCAAATGCAAGGCATCGCCACTTAAATCAAGGGAAAGAATGAAATCATCACGGTTTAAATAGGCGTGAATGCGAATATCAGGATTGTCTTTATCCACGCTCGGGCGCGCTTTGCCTTGACGCTCAAAATAATCCACAATGCCATCTTTCACTCGCATTGCCCCAAATTGAGTATGGCGAATTTCACGGTTTGTGCCGTTAAAATCCACCACAAATTGGCAGCGTTCGTCAAAAATATCCAGCCAATTTTGCCCGATGACGGTAGAGTAAAGATCCAAATCGCTATAAATTTTGCTTTGTGCCAAAGGCAGTAAAATGCGCGAGCTGAGCCTTGACCACAACAGCGTGCGGTAAAGGGTTTCTTCATCGGCTAAATAATGTACGCCCCCTTGCGCAATTTGACATTCTTGTGCGCCAAGCTCGCTGAGTTCGGTTTTTAATAATTCTTCAAAGCCACGGGAAGTGGTGGCAAATAATTTTTTCATTGGCATCTCTTATGCTTCATCAAAAAGAATGGCGGGATTATAACAGAGCCGTAAAGAGCGGTCGATTTTAATTCGATTTTTAGGCAAAAGAAAGAGCGAACAGTTAATGTTCGCTCTAAACACAAAATACTATTATTTCAAGCAGTTATAATAACTGTCCGCGGTATATTGTAGAAAGTTGGCGTAAGAATCTTTACCTAAGGCAACGGCATCGCCCATTGGGTCTAAACGCCCTACTTTTACGCCAGTGGATTTATGCAAGGTTTCGATCACTTTTGGGGTGAATTGTGGCTCGGCAAATAAGCAACCGACTTTATGCTCTTCGATTTCTTCTTTGATATGGGCCAATTTTTTCGCACCTGGGGCAACCAATGGGTTGATAGTAAACGCACCCACTTGGTTTAATCCGTAAGCCTCGTTGAAATAGGTATAGGCATCGTGGAATACATAGAAGCCTTTTTTCTGCACTGGAGCGAGCTGTTGCTTGATTTTCTCATTTTGTGCGTTCAAAGAGCGGTTAAATTCGGCTAAGTTTTTTTCAATCAGCGCTTTTTTCGCAGGGAATTGTTGAGTGAGCTTATCTGCCACCGCTTCAGCCACCACTTGGCTAATGCGTGGTGAATACCAAACGTGCCAGTTGGTTTCTAATTCATCGTGATCGTGGTCGTGAGCGTCATCTGTTCCATGATTGTGCTGATGCTCGTGAGCCTCTGATTTTCCGTGATCGTGATGATGCTCGTGGTCGTGGTCGTGATCTTCACCATCGTGATGGTGATGGTCGTGATCGTGGTGATGATGTTCGCCTTTGGCTAGCATATCAGGTGTGATGCCTGCCAATTTCGCGATCGTAACCACTTTGCTTGCGTCCACATTTTTTTGTAATGACGAGGCAAGAAACGCGTCCGCGTCTTCACCGACCCATAGTACCAAATCCGCCGATTTCAATTTTTGCACATCGGAAGGTTTCAGATTATAGTCGTGTGGCGAAGCCCCCGCTGGCACAAGCACTTGCGTGTCCGTAACCCCGTCCGCGATGGAGGAGGCAATAAAACCAAGGGGTTTTATGGAGCTAACCACGCTCGCACTTGCCAAAGTAGAAAAAGAAAACACCGCTGCCGCGACAGCACTGTGCTTAAATAAACGATTTAAGGTTGTCATAAACGCTCCCATTTTTAAGAATGATTCTCAGAAATTGTCGGCTTAGCTTAGATCGTTTTGCAAAAAATTGCTATCTTTTTTTTTATTAAAAAATAAGAAGACTAGGTGGTTGTCATTAATAATTTTTCGATTACGCGGGAAACGGCGAAGAAGCCAAAGGTTGCGGTGATCATTGTCGCCGCACCAAAACCATTGGCACAATTCATCGTAGCAGACACCTGGCAATTTTCGCTCATTTGAGGAAAAATCAGCGGTTGCGTTGAAAACACGCAATCCACCCCAAATTTTCGCTTTGGATTTTGGCTAAAATGAAAATCCTTGCGTAAAATTGACCGCACTTTTGCGGCGAGGGGATCTTGAATGGTGCGGCTCAAATCAGCAATTTGAATTTGACTTGGATCGGTTTGACCGCCCGCCCCGCCCACGGTGATAACCTTTATCTTGTTGCGTTTGCAATAGGCAATCAGCGCAGCTTTGGTTTTGACGCTATCAATGGCATCAATCACATAATCATAGCCACGATTGAGGTAATCCGCTAAATTTTCGCTGGAAAGAAAGTCATCAATAATATGCACCTTGCAATCAGGATTGATCAATGCAACACGTTCTGCCATCACTTCCGTTTTCAGCTTGCCCACATTGCCAGAAATGGCGTGGATTTGGCGATTAATATTGGTAACGCAAATATCGTCCATATCAATCATTGTGATCTCACCAATGCCAGAGCGAGCAAGGGCTTCCACCGCCCAAGATCCCACGCCACCAATGCCGATCACGCAAATGTGCGCTTGGCGTAAACGTTGCAAGGCAGCAGGGCTGTAAAGTCGCCCAATGCCACCAAAGCGCTGTTCATAATTATCAATACGCGCTGTCATTATTGTAATAACCACACACGTCCGTAATGTTTGGATAAGCCTGCGATATGGCCTGCTTCATCACCGATCCCGCGATATAAATCAAAGTGATGGCCTTTTACCGCGCCGCCCACATCTAAGGCAATCATCAAATGCAATTTGTGTTCGCCAGTCCAGTTACCTTTACGGTCAATTTGTGGCACTTCCACTAACACCACCGAGCCAGAAGGGATAAGTGAGCGATCGGAAGCAATCGATGCCATTGGCACGAGCGGCACGCCTGCCGAGCCTTTCACTTTGCCCGTTGGATCGTTTTTAAAATAGACATAAGATGGATTGCGTTCTAACAAGGCTTGCAAGCGTGAAGGGTTCGCCTTTGCCCAATCTTTAATGGCTTGGATAGACATTTTTTCTCTGGCAATTTCACCATCTTCCACCAATAAACGCCCAACCGCCACATAATCTAAGCCGTTTTGCCCTGCGTAGGCGAAATAGTTCAAGTCGCCGTTACCAAAATCTACATAGCCACTGCCTTGCACGCCAAGCAAGAAATTGTCGATCATTGAATCGCTGTAAGCTAGTTCTAAGCCTTTGCCACGCAATGCGCCGGCATAAATTTGCGCACGGCTCACGCGTTTTTGCGATGGGCTTGGCAATGCATAAATGGGCTGATTATATTTACCTTGTGGCGTACGGCGTGCGTGGATAACTGGAGAATAATAGCCCGTCATCAACACGTTTTGATAGCCATCTTGCCCTTTCATAATCATTGGCTGAATGCCGAAACTGGATAACTCATTGACGTTTGCTCCCGATAAAACCCAGTTAGTGATTTTGCCGTAGCTCACCGCAAATTTATTGGTTAAGCGTGAAGAATATTGACGTACATTAGAAAGTTGAGTTAAAAAATCCCCTTGATTTATCACCGCACTTCGATTTTCTACGCTGGAAACAGGCATTAAGAATTGTTGCTGATAGGTGCGTCCATCATATTTTGCACCGAAAATTTTGGTATCAGTAGTGGTATTTTTAACGCTCACTTTTTTGGTTGTTTTATGGGTTGAACTAGAGCAAGCAGAAAGCACCGCGATAGTTAAAAGTGCGGTGCAATTTTTGAAAAATTTTGCAGACATCGGCATTTGAAGTTCCTTAATAAAATCATTTGCAATCAAACGGCGTAAAATAACAAAAAACCGCTCAAAGTGATAGCAGTTTTTGCGTTCTTTTATTTTTTAGATCAAGAAAAGTGCGGTGGAAATTTTGTGCATTTTGCCTTGAAACTCAGCAAATTGCTGATTTTTCTATCAGTTAAACCATTTTTTTAGGATTAAGGCTTGCATTAAAAATAAAACGGCGTATAGTACGCCCCCACAGACGCGGGGTGGAGCAGCTTGGTAGCTCGTCGGGCTCATAACCCGAAGGTCGTTGGTTCAAATCCAGCCCCCGCAACCAGATTTTTAACCGCCGATTTTATCGGCGGTTTTTTATTTGTCTTTTTCCTTATTCTTCTGATCAAGATTATTTAGAATATTTTCCATAAAAAAACACCGCACTTTCGTTGCGGTGTTTTAGTAAAAAGAATTAAGCTAAAATCATTACGTTTTCTGCTTTTTTTCCTCTTTTATCATCAATAATATCAAACTCCACGGCTTGACCTTCTTTTAAGGTGCGGAATCCTTTAGATTGAATTGCTGAGAAATGTACAAACACTTCTTCTCCACCTTCTGATTGTAAAAAACCAAACCCTTTTGTTTCGTTAAACCATTTAACGGTTCCATTATTTTTAGACATTGTAAATCCTAAGTTAAATCTAATCTTAGATAACGCAATAATATTATGATGATAAAATAAAAAACTTTAAATATAGCCACAGATTATTGATTGTTATCTCTACTGCTTAAAAAGCAAAGCCATAGTAACAGCATATAGCTAAAATAGCACCTTTTATTTTCAATAAATCCCATTTATTTTTTAATTAGCTAATTTATCAAGTAATTTTTGATGAATACCACCAAAACTGCCATTTGACATCACTAAAATGTGGTCGCTTGGTTTGGCTTCTGCCACAATCATATCCACTAATTTATCTAAATTTGCTGTCCAGCTAGCAGGTTGAACGCATTGGTTTGCGATGTCCACCACATCCCACGGAATGTTGTCTGGCTGTAATAAAAAGATATGATCAGCACGCACTAGTGCAGGCGCTAGTTCATCTTTATGAACACCCATTTTCATTGTATTGGAACGGGGTTCTAACACCGCAAGAATTCGCACGCCACCGCCCACTTTATCGCGAAGTGCGGTTAAAGTTGCGAGAATTTCTGCAGGGTGATGGGCAAAATCATCATACACGCTAATGCCATTCACTTCGCCTTTTAACTCTAAACGACGTTTTGCATTAATGAAACTGCCTAAAGCGGCACAGGCATTTTCAATCGACACACCTGCGTGATACGCTGCAGCAATCGCCATTAATGCGTTGTGCATATTATGTTGTCCAACAATATTCCATTTCACTTCTGCCACTTTTTCGCCAAAATGATACACAGCAAACTCGGTGCAATCATTGGTGATGCGTTCGGCATACCATTCTTGTCCTTCTCCCAAGAATTGCTGTTCAGACCAACAGCCCATTTCTAAGGTTTCTTTTACACTTTGTTCATTGGCGAAAGATAAAATGCGTCCACTTGCAGGAATGGTGCGGATCATATGATGAAATTGGCGTTGGATCGCTTTGAGATCATCAAAAATATCCGCGTGATCAAAACCAATGTTATTGATAATCAAGGTTTTTGGATTGTAGTGAATGAATTTTGAGCGTTTATCAAAAAATGCGGTGTCATATTCATCAGCTTCAATGACAAAAAATGGGCTTTCACCTAAACGGGCTGATGTACCAAAATTGCCCGCGATGCCACCGATTAAAAAGCCGGGATTTAGTCCATTTTTCTCTAAAATCCAGCTGAGCATACCTGTTGTGGTGGTTTTCCCGTGCGTACCAGAAACCGCCAACACCCAGCGATCACGCAATAAGTTATCGTGCAACCACTGCGGTCCTGATGTATAAGGTAACCTATTCTCAAGCACATATTCCACGCAAGGATTGCCACGCTTCATTGCATTGCCAATTAACACTAAATCTGGCGCAGGCATAAGCTGAGCAGGATCATAATTCGGGATAATTTCAATTTGATTTTCCTGTAAAAAAGTACTCATTGGCGGATACACATTAACATCCGATCCCGTTACTTTATATCCCATCTGTTTGGCAATAATCGCCACACCACCCATAAACGTGCCGCAAATTCCAAGAATATGAATATGTTTTTGTGTCATTTTTTTATCTCTTATACAAAAAACGAAAATAAAATGTGCCTGAGATCACAAACTCAGTAGGAGATTATTTCTCTTGTTCAAAGGCTAGCTATAATAAATCAACTCTTTCAAACTGTACAATGTATTCATTCAAAAATAAGGATAAATTATGAAAACGTTAGGGCAATTTATTGTTGAAAAACAAGCGGAATATCCCAATGCAAAAGGCGAACTTTCAGGCATTCTTTCTTCTATTCGCTTAGTGGCGAAAGTAATCCACCGTGATATTAACAAAGCTGGGCTAACCAATAACATTATTGGTAACTCTGGCGTGGAGAATGTGCAAGGTGAAGAGCAAATGAAGTTAGATTTATTTGCTCACAACACAATGAAACAAGCCCTCATTGCACGCGAAGAAGTGGCAGGATTTGCTTCCGAAGAAGAAGAAAATTTTGTTGCCTTTGATACCGAACGCGGACGCAATGCGAAATATGTAATTTTAACCGATCCCTTAGACGGCTCATCAAATATTGATGTGAATGTTGCCGTTGGCACGATTTTTTCTATTTACCGCCGTGTTTCCCCTATCGGAACACCAGTAACCTTAGAAGATTTTTTGCAACCGGGGCATCGTCAAGTGGCAGCTGGTTATATTGTTTATGGTTCATCAACAATGTTGGTTTATACCACTGGTAATGGGGTGAATGGCTTTACTTACGATCCGTCTTTAGGAGTATTTTGCCTTTCACACGAAAATATTCAAATGCCAACATCGGGTAAAATTTATTCTATTAATGAAGGACAATATCTCAAATTCCCATTAGGGGTGAAAAAATACATTAAATACTGCCAAGAGGAAGACAAAGCTACTCAACGTCCTTATACATCGCGCTATATTGGCTCATTGGTTTCTGATTTCCACCGCAATTTATTGAAAGGTGGGATTTATATTTATCCAAGTGCTACAAACTATCCAAATGGCAAACTTCGCTTACTTTATGAAGGCAATCCAATAGCGTTTTTAGCCGAACAAGCAGGCGGACTTGCCACTGATGGCTATCAGCGAATTTTAGATATTCAACCAACGGAATTACACCAACGCTCACCGTTCTTTGTTGGTTCAAAAGAAATGGTAGAAAAAGCACAAGCGTTTATGCGTGAACTCAGCTAAGGAAAAATAAAGGCATAGTCTATGTTCTGCCCTCAAGAAATAACAGACTAAGGGCAGATCATAGATTCTTTTTTACGATAAAAATTCGTAAAAATTGCACCGCACTTAAAAATATCGCAATTTCTTTTTCATTCTACGAAATAAATGATCTCTTTTTGCGCAACTTCCGATAAAATAAATTTGCTAATTAACCAACTAGGAGAATGATTATGAAATTAGCCTCATTGTTCAAATACTCAACACTCACATCACTTTTAGCCATTTCTTCTTTCAGCTATGCTTACCAAGCCAACCAAACTTATCATTTCACATTGCTTCACACGAACGATTTACACGGTCATTACTGGCAAAATAAAAATGGTGAATATGGTTTAGCAGCGCAAAAAACTTTGATTGATCGCATTCGTGCGGAAGTTGAACAGAAAGGTGGTTCAGTGATCTTGCTCAATGCAGGCGATTTCAACACGGGTGTGCCAGAGTCTGATTTACAAAATGCCAAACCTGATATTGAAGCATTAAATTTGATGGGCTACGAGGCATTAACACTAGGCAATCACGAATTTGATAATCCATTACAACTTCTTGAAATGCAAGAGAAATGGGCAAAATTCCCATTCCTTGCTGCGAATGTTTATAATCAAAAAACAGGGGATTTATTAGTCAATCCTTACACGATTTTAGACAAACAAGGATTAAAAATTGCAGTGGTTGGATTAACCACAGAAGATACGGCGAAGCTAGGAAATCCTGAATTTATGTCCGCTGTGAGATTTGAACGCCCAGCGGAAAGTGCAAAAACCGTGCTCGCAGAATTAGACAAAAATGAACAGCCCGATCTCAAAATCGCCCTTACGCATATGGGATTTTACCCTGATGCGAAATACGGTTCTAACGCACCGGGCGATGTTTCAATGGTACGCGAATTGCCTGCGGGAGCATTTGATATTGTTATCGGCGGACATACGCACGACACACTATGCATAAATGAAGACGGTTCATTTAACAGTAAATTTAAACCGGGCGATAGCTGTAAACCATTGTTTGAGAAAAACACTTGGATCATGCAAGCAGGGGAATGGGGCAAATATTTAGGGCGTGCAGATTTCACCTTTAAAGATGGCAAGCTCACCTTAGAAAATTATCAATTAGTACCAATTAACTTGAAAAAGAAAGTGAAAAAAGAAGACGGCTCAAGTGAATATGTGTTGTATCAAGAAGAAATTCCAGCCGATCCAGCATTACTTGCGCATCTCAAAACCTATCAAGATCAAGGGGATAAATTGCTTGGTCAAGTCGTTGGGAAAGTTGATGATCGTTTAGTGGGCGATCGCGATATTGTACGTTTCCATCAAACAAACTTAGGACAACTAATTGCCCGTTCACAAGCAGAACGCGTGAAAGCCGACATCGGTATTATGAATTCCGGCGGTATCCGTGCTTCTATTGAAGGGGGAGATGTAACCTATAAAGATATTCTAACTGTACAACCTTTCGGTAATATCATCAGCTATTTTGAGATGAACGGAAAAGATTTGCTCAATTATCTTGATGTCGTGGCATTAAAAGAAGTGGATTCAGGGGCTTATCCACAGTTCTATGGCATTACAATGACTGTAGATCGCAAAGCGAAAAAAGTATCTGATGTGAAAATTCAAGGAAAACCAATCGATCTCAATAAAATGTATCGCATTTCTTTACCAAGTTATTGTGCTGCAGGTGGTGATGGTTATCCAGTAATGACAGATAACCCAACCTATGTTAATGCGGGCTTTGTTGATGCAGACAGCTTGAAAGAATATTTCCAAGAACATTCGCCAATTAAAGCAGCCGATTTTGAGGCAAACAAAGGCATTATTTACAAAGAGTAATTTTGTTATCGGTATAAAAATAGCCAGAAGTTTTCTGGCTATTTTATTAAGGTGGTAACGAAAGGAAATAAAATTTAGAAGAGATTTCCTTATTTTTATTCAAACGTATCCTGTTCAGTAAAGCGCTCAATTTTCGCACCTAAACCACGCAATTTATCTTCGATATGCTCATAGCCACGATCAATATGATAAATGCGATCTACAATGGTTTCACCACTTGCGATACAACCCGCCAACACCAAGCTGATTGAAGCGCGTAAATCCGTTGCCATTACTTCCGCACCTGAAAGGCTTTCTACACCGTGGCAAATCGCGGTGTTGCCTTCAATTTCAGCTTTTCCGCCCATACGGATTAATTCTGGAATGTGCATAAAGCGGTTTTCAAAAATGGTTTCGGTAATTTTACTTGTGCCTTCCGCCACCATATTTAATAGAGTGAACTGCGCTTGCATATCCGTTGGGAAACCAGGGTGTGGCATTGTGCGAATATTCACCGCTTTTGGACGTTTGCCTTTCATATCTAGCGTGATGGTATCTTCGGTGATCTCAATTTCAGCCCCCGCTTCACGCAATTTATCAATCACCGCATCAAGGGTATCCGCTTTCGTGTTATGGCAAACAATGCGCCCGCCTGAAATCGCCCCTGCCACAAGGAATGTGCCAGTTTCAATACGATCGGCCACCACCGCGTGTTCACAGCCAGTTAGACGCTCTACCCCTTCAATAGTGATAGTATCTGTGCCTGCACCGCTAATTTTCGCGCCCATTTTATTTAAGAATACGGCGGTATCCACAATTTCAGGTTCGCGTGCAGCATTTTCAATAATGGTTGTCCCCTGTGCAAGGGTGGCTGCAGTCATAATAGAAAGGGTTGCGCCCACGCTCACTTTTTCCATTACAATTCGTGTGCCGATCAAACGCCCATTGGTATGCGCTTTGACGTAACCATCTTCAAGTACAATTTCTGCGCCTAAACGTTCTAAACCGCTGATATGTAAATCCACAGGACGCGCACCAATGGCACAACCACCGGGGAGCGAAACCTGTCCTTGATGAAAACGCGCCACCAAAGGTGCTAATGCCCAAATTGAAGCACGCATTGTTTTCACCAGTTCATAAGGTGCAATGAAATGATTGATTTTTGAGCCGTCTAAATACACCACGCCACCGTCTTTTTGCTCTACTTGCATACCAAGCTGACGCAAAATTTTTAGTGTGGTTTCAATATCTTTTAACTCGGGTACATTGGTTAAGGTAACAGGTTCTTCGGCTAAGATTGCGGCAAATAAAATAGGCAAAGCGGCATTTTTTGCCCCTGAGATTTTAACATCACCGCTTAAACGAGATTGCCCATAAACACGAAATTTTTGCATATCAATGTCCTACTGATTAATTAATTGGGTTAAGTAAACGCTCACGTTTCCACTTTTCTTGGGTAAAGGTTTTAATGGTTAAGGCGTGAATTTCGCCAGTGGAAAAATAGCCCATTAATGGTGCATAGATAGTTTGTTGCTGTTTTAATCTTGAAAGTGTGGCAATCTCATCATCAATAACAATCACGCCGAAATGGGCGTTCTCGCCTTGTACATAAACTTCTTCAAGCCCAAGTGCGTCTTTTAAAATTCGTTCAATTTCTTGCGTTTCCATTAATTATTTCCACTATGTTGTAAAAACGGGTCAATCCATTTTGATAACCCAAAAAGATCAGCCAATGTGAGGAATTGCTCAGGTGCATTTTGAATGATTTGCGTCTGTGCTTGCTTTTGGCAATGATGAATAAAATCACACAATAAGGCAAAGCCTGCACTGTCAATTCGCGTTAAATCGGCAAGTTCCCAAATAAGTTGCTGGTGCGCAATTTTATCCGTAGATAAAAAAGAATAACGTTGTTCCCACAATGGCAACAACGTTTTTCTGGATAACGCCCCAGTCAAGCGGAGCGTTATCTTATCATCATTTTGTTCAAATGCCCAAGTTAAACTTGGTGCTAAACCTGATGTATTGTGCATTGATTATTTACCCAATGTAACAGGCGCATTTGCCGCTTTTTGCACTTGTTGGGTCAGCGCTTCAATGCCGTCTTTGCGTAAGGTTGCACTCCATTCTTGTTTTTTGGTGTTTACCATACTCACGCCTTCAGCCGCCATATCATACACTTGCCATTCACCCGTTCTGCTGTTTTTACGCCAGAAGAAGGTTAAATTAATTGGCTGCGCATTACCATTTTGCATCACTTTCACGCGAATGCTCATTTGGTTATCAGACACATTTTTCGGTTTTTCAATGTCAATTTTTTGGTTTTTATATAGGGTTAAAACTTGCGCATAAGATTGCTCAATAAATTGATCAAAGGCGGCGAAAAATTTTGTACGCTGCTCTGGCGTGGTACTTTTGAAATACTGCCCTAACACCAATGATCCCGCATAATTAACGTGTACATAAGGCATTAAATCTTTACGCACAATGGTTCTTAAATAATTTGGGTTTTGTTTAATTTGGCTTTGGCTGTTAGCAATATCGTTAAACAATTTGTCTGATGCCTTTTGCATTAGGCCATAAGGGCTATCGTCCGCCATTGCTTGCACCGCAAAAAGTGCGGTGAAAATTACTAAAGTTTTGCTTAACCAGTTTGTCATTGTTTGTTTTAACATTGATTCCTCCGTAAAACGAAAAAAGAAATTATTGTTGCGCTTCAGGTTTGCTGTCATCAGATTTATTCTTATCCCCATAAAGGAATTGGCCGACTAAATCCTCTAACACCATTGCCGATTTGGTATCCACAATTTTACTGCCCTCTTTGAGCATTTTAGTGGTTTCACCATCATCAAAACCAATGCTCAACGCAATATATTGTTCACCTAATAAGCCTGAAGTTTTAATTGAAAGCGAGCTGTTATCAGGAATTTCGTTATATTCTTGATTGATCGCAATCTTCACCACTGGCAAATAGGTTTGTGGATCAAGCTCGATATCACTTACTCGCCCAATTACCACACCGCCAACTTTTAATGGCGCACGCACTTTTAGTCCACCAATATTGTCAAAAGTTGCACTCACTTGATAAGATTTTGCTTGGCTAAAGCCTTGCACATTTGCCACTTTTAATCCTAAAAAGACAAAAGCGCCAATGGCAAGCAATAAAAATAACCCTACCCAAAATTCATACTTTGCTGTTTGTCGCATAAAAATACCTTAAATTTACACCGCACTTTATTTTGTGCTGTTTTTTAATGAAATGAAATAATCGCATTGGTTACTTCATAATTTATAAACTATTAACTACATATACCAAATATTGTTCTGCTAATAAGCATTCTGCCAAGCTGCTTTGAAATCGACAATATAAACATTTTCAATACCAATAAGAAATTTCACTTGATATTTACCATTTAAAATTGGGATTTCTTTTCGCTTACGAAATTTGTAAATATCCGCAGTATAAGACAATTTATCTACTTCACTTTTAATTGCATCATAAAACTGTTCAGAAATAATCGGATTTTGGGATTTTTGCAAAATATAGTCTGCTTGCTTGAGCAATTTATTTTCAGCAACACTATACCAAACGATGTTGTAATCAAACTTCATCATTTTTCAGTTAGCCCTAAACGATGACGCAAATTTTCCATAACTTGATCCTGCGATTTGGTTTCAACAAGACCATTTTCTAATTTGTAAAGTAAATCTATTTCATCTACCGTATAAAAGCTATTTTTAGCTTTGTACCGTTTTTTGAGTTCTTTCTCACCTTTTAGCACAAGTTCCATATGTCCTCCTTTGCAAGTTCATTGTTAATCATATCCCTGATTGCACAGTAAGCATATCATTATTTATACACTAGAAAGACTTTAACTCCCACCAAACATTATCGCGGTTAAAACGAAATCTAGCCCAAGTACCACAAGGGAAGCATTGACCACGGTTTTGGTGGTGGCTTTGCTGATGCCTTCGGAAGTTGGTATGCTGTCATAACCATTAAACAGAGCAATCCATACCACGGCAATGGCGAAAAATAGACTCTTAATTAAGCCATTGAGAATATCGGTTTTCCAGCTCACTGAGTTTTGCATTACTGACCAAAAACTGCCTGCGTCCACGCCTTTCCAATCAACCCCCACCAATGAGCCACCCCAAATACCAATGGCGATAAAAATAATGGATAAGATCGGCATTGCAATCACGCCCGCCCAAAAACGTGGCGAAATCACGCGGCGCAGCGGATCAACCGCCATCATTTCAAGGCTAGAAAGCTGTTCGGTGGCTTTCATCAAACCAATTTCTGCGGTTAGCGCAGATCCTGCTCGGCCTGCAAATAATAATGCGGTAACCACAGGGCCTAGCTCGCGTAATAAGGAAAGGGCAACCAGTTGCCCAAGGCTGGTTTCAGCAGAAAAATCCACTAGCACCACATAGCCTTGTAGCCCAAGCACCATACCAATAAACAAGCCTGAAAGCATAATAATCAGTAAAGATTGCACGCCCAAGACATAAAGCTGTTTAATCAGCAATGGAAAATGCTTTCTAATTTGTGGTTGCCCGACTAATGCGCCCCATAGCATAAAACCTGAACGCCCAATGCCCTTGCAAAAATTGATGGCACTGCGTCCCAAGGCGGAAATCATCTCACTTATCATCAAATAACTCCTGAACATAATCGCCAGCTGGGTAATGGAAACGCACAGGGCCGTCTGCTTCACCTTTAATAAATTGTTGCACTTGTGGATCTTGGCTAGCGAGCAATTCGGCTGGCGTTCCTTCAGCAATCACTTTTTTATCCGCAATAATATAGGCATAATCGGCGATACTTAGCACTTCTTGTACATCGTGAGAAACCACGATAGACGTGAGCTGTAACGCTTGATTTAAGCGTTTAATCAGGCTCACAATTACGCCCATACTAATAGGATCTTGTCCCGTAAATGGCTCATCATACATAATTAATTCAGGGTCAAGGGCAATGGTTCGTGCTAAAGCTGCACGCCTTGCCATACCGCCAGATAATTCAGAGGGCATTAAATCCGCTGCACCGCGTAACCCCACCGCTTGCAACTTCATCAATACCATTTCACGGATTAATTGTTCTGGCAAATTGGTATGTTCGCGAATAGGGAACGCCACGTTATCAAAGGTGGACATATCGGTAAACAATGCGCCTGACTGAAAGAGCATTCCGATGCGCTGACGCAATTTATAAAGCTCTGCACGGGACATTTGACAAATATCCTTACCATCGACCAAAATTTCTCCGCTATCAGGTGAAAGTTGCCCACCAATAAGACGCAACAAGGTGGTTTTCCCAATCCCTGACGGCCCCATTATGGCAGTGATTTTTCCCTGTTCAACGCGTAAATTCAGGCGATCATAAATGACACGCTCACCACGTTTAAAGGTGAGATTTTTTACTTCTACAAAAGAACGAGTCATAGCACGCTTATTCACCAGTGTTGTTCAAAATGTGGCAATGATATGCGATGCAAACAGAATGTCAAAGACTGTTTTCCTATTTTATTCATTGGTTTTATGATGCGTTAAGCTGAAAATACAATAAAAAGACGTAAACTCAGCGCTTTTTTCGTGGAATTTCGGCGAAAACAGACTTTGTAAAAAATTGTAAAAATTTACACCGCACTTCTATTTACACGGAATTGTTCTTGCTTTTAGTAAAATTATGCTATCATTTCGCACTTAATTAATCTTGAAAAAATGAGCCATTCAAACTATGAATATTCGTTGGAATATTGTTTTGTCGGTGATTGTCCTTGCATTACTCGCTTGGTTTTATAGCCTTCAGCAGAGTGATTCTGAAAAGCTTGCCGGCTTGATCAAATCAGAAGATAGCCCTGAATATGTTGGGGAGAAAATGCAAACGACTGTCTATTCACCTACAGGGGAAAAACAATATTTTGCTATCGCAAACAAAGTTGAACACTATGCGTCTAATGGAAACACAGATTTTCAGTATCCTGTGGTTTATCTTTATGATGTGCAAGATGAAACCTTAGGCACACAGAGTTGGAAAATCAGTGCTAAAAATGCCAAATTAACGAAAGATAATCTTTTATATTTAGAAGGCGATGTATTTGTGCAAAGCCTCTTGAGCGATTCGCGTCTGCAACGCGTGGATACCGAACGAGCTACGGTAAATTTAAAGACGCAAGATATTCACTCTGATACAATGGCCACCATTACTGGCTTGAATTTTACATCAAGCGGCGCCAAATTAACTGGTAACTTAAAACAACAAATTGCAACCTTAGCAGAACAGGTGAAAACCCACTATGAAATTAACAAGTAAATCTCTTTTATTTTTTACCGCACTTATGACTTCAATGTCAGCTTTTGCCTTAAAAGATGATACCAATCAACCGATTAACATTGAATCCAACAATCAATCCTTGGATATGGAAAACCAAACGGTAACCTTTACCGATAATGTGGTGATCACCCAAGGTTCTATTTTGATTAAAGCAGATAAAGTGGTGATTACGCGTCCACCTGAAAATTCCAACAAAAAAGAAACCGTAGATGCCTATGGCCGTCCTGTTACCTTTCATCAATTATTAGATGATGGCAAACCAGTGGACGGCAAAGCGAATAAAGTGCATTACGATCTTGGTACAGAATTTTTAACCTTAACGGGCAATGCAGAATTAAAACAGCTAGACAGCAAAATCACAGGGCAACTAATCACTTATGATGTGAAAAAACAACAGCTAAAAGCCTCAGGTTCAAGCAAATCTCGTGTTAAAACCGTATTAATTCCTGCGCAATTAAACAGTAAAAAGAAATAGGATAGCCTTATGCCAACGCTTTATGCAGAACATTTAGCCAAAAGCTACAAGAGCCGCAAAGTGGTTTCTGATGTGAGTTTAAACGTGAAATCAAATGAAATTGTGGGCTTGCTTGGGCCTAATGGCGCGGGCAAAACCACCACGTTCTATATGGTTGTGGGCTTGGTGCAACAAGATGAGGGCAAAATTCGCATTGATGATGAAGATATTAGCTTACTGCCAATGCACGATCGCGCCAGAAAAGGCGTGGGCTATTTGCCGCAAGAAGCGTCTATTTTTCGCCGTTTAAGCGTGTACGATAACCTAATGGCGGTGCTAGAAATTCGTAACGATCTCAATGCACAACAACGCCGCGAAAGAGCGGAAGAATTAATCGAAGAATTTAACATTGGCCATATTCGCGATAACCTAGGGCAATCCCTTTCTGGTGGGGAACGCCGCCGTGTTGAAATTGCCCGTGCGTTAGCTGCGAATCCTAAATTTATTTTATTAGATGAACCTTTTGCTGGGGTCGATCCCATTTCTGTGATTGACATTAAAAAGATTATTATGGATCTGCGCGATCGTGGTTTAGGTGTGCTAATTACCGACCACAATGTGCGTGAAACCCTTGATGTGTGCGAGCGTGCTTACATTGTAAGTGCAGGGAAAATGATCGCCACAGGCACACCTGAAGAAGTGATGAATAACGAACAGGTGAAACGGGTTTATCTCGGTGAAGAATTTAAACTATAACTTATGACTAAATTTACCCAATTACTGAGTCCTGAAAATATTCGCCAAGGACTGGTTTGCTCAAGTAAAAAACGTGTTTTTGAAACCATTAGCCGCATTGTGGCGGATCAAATCCACGGCGAAGACGATCCTGAACACAGCAGTTTTGATTGCTTATTTAACCGTGAAAAGCTGGGTAATTCAGGCTTAGGTAATGGCGTAGCAATGCCCAAAGGGCGTTTGCATACAGGCGATAAACCTATTGCCGTGTTTTTGCAACTTGCCACGCCGATTGATTATGAAGCCGCCGATCACCGTGATGTGGATTTAATTTTTGCCTTACTCATTCCTTCTGAAGCTTGTGGCGAATTTTCTCAATCCGTGTTACCTGAATTAGCGGAAAAATTGCTAGATAAATCCCTTTGCAAGCAGTTAAGAGCAGCAAAAAGTGCGGAGGAAATTTGGCAAATTTTTGAATATGCTGATAATCATTCTGATGACGAACAAGACGCTGAGCAGCAAAGCGGACAAGAAAGCGAGCCAAAAGCCGAACAAGAAAATACACAGAATGAGCAAGCGGTAGAAACAGAACAGTAACAATCATTCAGGGGGAAATCAGATGGAAATCATCATTATTAGCGGACGTTCTGGTGCAGGCAAATCTGTTGCCTTGCGTGCCTTAGAAGACATTGGCTACTATTGTGTGGATAATCTCCCTGTCACCCTGCTGCCTGAGCTGGCAACAATTTTGGCGAAAAAGCAATCCTCTGTTGCCATTAGCATTGATATTCGCAATCTTCCTTCTTCAAACGCAGAACTGGAACACAGCCTTGAGCAACTGCAACAACATCATCAGGTAAAAATTATTTTCCTGGATAGTGAACGCAATGCGCTAATCAAGCGTTATAGCGATTCACGCCGTCTGCACCCGCTTTCCGTTGATTCCCTTTCCCTTGAAGCGGCCATTGATGCGGAACAGCAATATCTCACGCCACTGATTGATGCCGCCAATTTAATTATTGACACCACCCATCTTTCCACCCACGAGTTAGCAGAACGCTTGCGTGAATTTTTGCTCGGGCATACCCAAAAAGAATTAAAAATTATCGTCGAATCTTTTGGCTTTAAATATGGCATTCCGCTCGATGCAGACTATGTGTTTGATGTGCGTTTTCTGCCTAATCCTCACTGGAACCCAGAGCTACGCCCAATGACAGGGTTAGAACAGCCTGTAATGGATTTTCTCAACAAACATAATGAAGTGAACCACTTTATTTATCTCACCCGCAATTACATTGAAACCTGGCTGCCAATGTTAAAACAAAATAACCGCAGCTATCTCACCATCGCCATTGGCTGCACCGGCGGCAAACACCGCTCCGTTTACATTGCCCAACAAATCGGTGAATATTTCCAAGCCAAAGGGGAAAATGTTTTAATTCAGCATAAATCATTGGAAAGTTTAAAGAAAATGTAATTCAATGATCTTAGTTTGCCGAACAGCAAAGGTAATTTGAGTTGAAACTAAAAAGGCGGAAAAATTTCCGCCTTCTTTTTTGTATTATTCAAACAAATTCAAATGCAACGCTCTGACCACATCATCAGCTTGTTCGCTTTGGACTAACATACAGATGTTGTTAGTGCTTGCGCCGTAGCTGATCATTCTTACGTTGTAGGCTTCTAGGGTATCGAAAATTTGTTTTGCGATGCCTGCGGTGATATGCAGATCATTACCCACCAATGCCACTAAAGATAAGCCTGTATCCACTTTCACGCTAGACACTTCTCTTAATTCCGCGAGCAATTCTGGCGAGAGCATTTCCGCGCCTGATGAAGCAGATCCTGTTTTGTCTAAAGTGAGTGCGACGCTTACTTCAGAAGTGGTGATGGTATCCACAGAAATTTTGTGTTTCGCTAAAATATTGAACACATTTGCTAAGAAACCTTGTGCGTGTAGCATACTAAGGCTAGAAAGGGTTACCAAAGTTTGATCGCGGCGTAATGCAATTGCACGGAAGGTTGGACGTGGTTGTGGATCTTTGGTTACCCAAGTACCGCCATCTTGTGGGGCTTTGCTTGATCCTACGAACACAGGGATATTGCTGCGAACCGCTGGAAGCAAGGTTGCTGGGTGTAACACTTTCGCCCCGAACGTTGCCATTTCTGCGGCTTCCGCAAAGCTCATTGTGTCAATGCGTTGTGCTGCTGGCACAATGCGTGGATCGGTGGTGTAAATACCGGCTACGTCCGTCCAAATTAATACATCTTTGGCGTTTAATACTTCGGCTAAAAGTGCCGCAGAATAGTCGCTGCCGCCACGCCCTAAGGTGGTGGTTTTGCCTTGTGGATCGCGTCCAATAAAGCCTTGCGTGATAATCATTGTGTCGTTATCTTGAGCAAGAATCGGTTTTAATAGCGCATCGCTATTTTTCTGCGTTTGCTCGTCATCTGGCGCGGCTTTACCGAAATGACTGTTGGTTGCCACAATGGTACGCACGTCCACCCAAACGGCTTTTGCGCCAAGCTCTTTTAACACTTGAACGAAAAGCAAGGTGGACATCATTTCCCCTTGGCAGATCAATTCGTCTGTTAAAGCCGGTGAAGCAGCCACGCTTGCGGCATCAGCCAAGCTTTCGATATGTTTTAAAATTTCTTCAATTTTTGCCCGCACTTCGCTGTCGTCTTTAAGCTCAGCTAAAATCGCTTCTTCAATTTGACGTACTTCTGCGATGAGTTTCGCGCGTTCTTCTGCGTCTTTGCCATTAGCAAGCGCAACCAATAAATTGGTGATACCTGCCGAAGCAGAAAGCACCACCACACGCGTATTAGGATCTGCCGTTACAATATTTGCACAAGCGCTCATTGCGCTATGATTTGCAACGCTAGTTCCACCGAATTTTGCCACAGAGAGAGTTGACATAGTTTTACCTTCCTATAAAAAATCAATGATGTTGTATTAGAATGCCCTAGAAATAACGATTTCATTAAACATTGTCAAATATTATTTTATAAAATTAAATAAAAACGTCATTTTTAAAATGACGTTTTGATATTATAAAATTTTAGCCCGAATAATCGAATAATTTTCAATTTCTCACTAAGGAATTAAGGACGCGCTAAATAATCCCCTACGCCCACCCATTTGTAAGATGTTAGCGCTTCTAATCCCATTGGTCCGCGAGAATGGAGTTTTTGTGTACTCACCGCCACTTCTGCGCCTAAGCCAAATTGCCCGCCATCAGTAAAACGAGTGCTTGCATTGACATACACCGCCGCGCTGTCCACTTGATTGATAAATTGTTGCGCAAGACGTTGCAAGCTGGTTAAGATCGCATCAGAATGTTGCGTACCATATTGATTAATAAAGGCCACCGCTTCATCAATATCTTTGACAATCACCACGTTGAGATCAGGCGAACCCCATTCTTGTTGTAAATCCTGCTCTTGCAATGGCACAACTTGTGCCCCCGAATCGCTTAAAATAGAAAGTGCGGTGGAATTTGCGTGAAATTTTATTTTCGATTGGCTAAATTCCGCCAACATTGGCAAAAATTGCGCGGCGATGCTTTCTTGCACCAACAAGGTTTCAAGGGTATTACAAGTGCTTGGGCGCTGTGTTTTAGCGTTGCTAATCACCGCTAAGGCACGATTTAAATCGGCGCTTTCTTCCACGAAAGTATGGCATACGCCCACACCCCCAACGATCACAGGAATGGTGGAATTTTCTTTACAAAGCTGATGTAAGCCCGCACCGCCCCTTGGAATAAGCATATCCACATAGCGATCCAGTTTCATTAATTGCATCACTAAATCGCGGTTTGGATCAGTAATGGCTTGCACGGCGTATTGCGGTAAATTAGCTTGTAATAAGGCTTGTTGCACCACTTCAACTAAAATTTTGTTGGAATGTTGCGTTTCCTTGCCGCCGCGTAAAATCACCGCATTGCCTGTTTTTAAGCATAAGCTAGCAACATCAATGGTTACGTTTGGTCGCGCTTCATAAATGGTTGCCACCACGCCTAAAGGCACGCGCACACGTTCAATTTTTAATCCACTGTCTAAGGTGCCGCCGTCAATGATTTTACCCACTGGATCGGGCAGAGAAATAATATGACGAACATCTTGGGCAATGGCGTGTAGCCGTTCAGGCGTAAGCAATAGACGATCAATCAAGGCTTCTGACAAACCATTTTGTTGAGCGGCTTGAATGTCTTTTTCATTTTTCGCCAAAATGCGATCAGCTTGTTGTTCTAATTGATCGGCGATACATTGAAGCGCGTGATTTTTTTCTTTCTCACTACATTGCGCCAACACAAAAGCCGCTTGTTTGGCTTGTTTACCCATTTCTACTAAATTCGTCATTGTTTATCCTTATTTTAATTTTTATTTGATTTTTTTCGGCAGTTTGTCATCGGCTTGCTTTTCGGCGATTTCCTGCTCTTGATAATCGAACACTGGCAAATGCCACTCAAAACGAATGGCGAGCAAGCGAATGGTAAAACCGCAAGCGAGGGTCACCACGATCACGATATTGTGATTAATATTCAATTGAAGCAAGCCAATATAAATACTTGCCGCCAGCAATGCAACACTGGCATACAGCTCTTTTTGAAAGACAAGAGGAATGCGGTTGCACAGCAAATCCCGCAGCACGCCACCAAATGCACCAGTGATAATGGCAGCAATAATCGCAATAATAAAACTATGCCCCATATCTAACGCAATCTGCGTGCCGATAATGGAAAATACGATAAGCCCTAAGGCATCTAGCACTAAGAAAATGGTGCGAAAATAGCGCATAAAATGGCGAATGAATGGCGCGATCACCACTGTTAGCACTGCGGCGCTGGCAACAATAATAAAGTAATGAGGATTTTTCACCCAACCAAGGGGATAATGCCCGAGCAGCACATCACGTACCGAACCACCGCCAATGGCAGTCATTGAGGCGATGATAACCACGCCGAAAATATCCATTTTTTCACGTCCAGCGGCTAATGCCCCTGTGATCGCTTCGGCGGTGATACCCACAATATACAAAATGCTCAGTAGCATAGATCCCTTCATTAAAGTGCGGTGAAAATTTTTATTATTTTAGGGGGGAATATGCCCTATAACAAGGAGAAAAATTCATAGATTTTTGACCGCACTTTTAAATTTCTGCATAATGTGCCACCTATTTGGATAAAAAGGAAAAATTATGTCAGAAAGCCAATCTAAATCTTTCACTTTTATGTTAAGCGCCATTCCACTTTGTTTGTTAATTTTGGTGGATAGCTTTGCATTATTTTTGCAAGGGCAACCCAAAGCCATTTCTCATTTGAGCTTAGCGGTGCTTGCGACGCAATTATTATGTGTACTGGTGTTTCATAAAGGACAAATTTGTAACGGGCAACGAGGGCGTTTGGTCAAGGTCAATGGCTATTTGTTCGTTTATTGGGGATTTTGGCTGCTGCTAAGTTTATTCTCAAATTATCATTATGTGCTGACGGATATGGTGAGCCTGTGCGGTATCGGGCTTTCACTGGCAATTTGGTTTCAGCCTACAGATACGCAGTTACGTCAATCTATTTTATTATTGGGGGCATTGTTAGGTGGGCTTGGTGTGATTGTCTATTCCTTGATTTTTCTACAACTCCCTTGGCTTGCTTTGCTACCTTACAATTTCTTCGGGCAACTCTTTATGGGCGTGATTCTGGCAAATCTCTTTTTGGTGATTGCGAAAAACCGCTTGCAAGGTTTCATCGCCCTATTGCCTCTTGTGATGATGATTTTCTTATTATTAAATGGCATTTTATCTACGGTATTAATTTACCTTGCACATCAAAGTGCGGTAGTTTTTTCTAACGAATTTGCCTTGGGGCTTTATTTCTTCTTACATTTGGTGCTAGTGGCAATCATTGCATTGCCGATTTTGACGAAAACTAAATTGAGTTATCCAACATTATCATTGCTCTTTTTCATCGCTTTGAGTTTGCCTATTTGGGCGAATTTTAGTTTGATTGCTAGATAAAGATAAAAAATAGGGCAGAAAATTCTGCCCTTATTGTTATGGTTTATAAATAATTTCTACGCCTTCATCATCTTCATCTGACCAATCGTCCCAATCGTCATCTTCATCATCAAATTGATTTTGAGCAAGTTGTTCTTGGTGATAATCGTCCCACTTGAATTTCACTTCTTCTGGATTTTCAGGTTCTTTCTCATCTTCCCTTGGGTGGGCATCTAGATAGTCCATAATATCACGGCAAAGTGGTTCAACATTTTTACCCGTAGCGGCGGAAATTAAATAATAATCACCTTCCCAGCCCACGCGCTCAACGATTTCTTTAGCACGTTCTTGTGCTTCTTCATCAGACATCGTGTCGATTTTGTTAAACACCAGCCATTGGTTTTTTTCGGCAAGTTTTTCGCTATATTGGAAAAGCTCACTTTCAATAATGGCAATGTTATCTGCAGGATCGCTACCATCAATAGGATTGATGTCCACAAGGTGAAGCAGCACTCGACAACGTTCCAAGTGTTTTAAGAAGCGGATACCTAATCCTGCCCCTTCTGCCGCGCCTTCAATCAGCCCAGGAATATCAGCCACCACAAAGCTACGATTATCACCCACGCGAGCTACCCCTAAACTTGGCACTAAGGTGGTGAAAGGGTAGTCTGCCACTTTTGGCTTCGCCGCAGAAACAGCACGAATAAAGGTGGATTTACCAGCATTTGGTAAGCCTAACATTCCTACGTCTGCGAGTAGCATTAATTCTAATAATAGATCGCGTTTTTCCCCGGGCGTGCCGTTAGTTTTTTGCCGTGGTGCACGGTTTACCGAAGATTTAAAACGGGTGTTGCCTAAACCGTGATAGCCGCCTTTGGCAATCAGCATTTTGGCACCGTGTTTGGTTAAATCTCCGAGGATTTCTTTGGTGTCGTTATCAATCGCACGCGTTCCTACTGGCACTCTTAGTGTGATGTCTTTACCACGGCGTCCTGTGCAGTCTGAGCTGCGGCCATTTTCACCACGTCCTGCGGCAAAACGTTTTTCAAAACGGTAGTCGATCAGGGTGTTAAGGTTTTCATCGGCAACAAGATACACATCGCCGCCATCACCGCCATCACCGCCATCAGGTCCGCCTTTCGGGATAAATTTTTCGCGGCGGAAGCTCACACAACCGTTTCCGCCATCACCAGCCTCAATGCGAATCAAGGCTTCATCAATAAACTTCATTTTTTCTCCTATTTCTTATTCTTTATAAATTTGTGTCCAATTGCTGAGAACATTGCACCAAGTACCACCACGAATGCGCCAATATAGCTTAGGTTGTTGAGATCTGGCGCAGAAAAATCTTGTGGATCGATTGCGTGGAGCAAATGGGAAAAGGCAATGGTAAATAATGGCACCAGCGTTACAACTACGCTCACTTTTGCCACTTCCCAGCGGTTTAAGGCTTCGGCATAAGCGCCGTAGCCGATCAATGTATTTAAACAACAGTAAATAAAACAAGCTAAGGTTAAACCACTTAGCCCCTGTACTTGTGAAACCTGTGCAAAGGGCGTAAAGACCATTGCACAACCAAAATAAAACATTAATAGCACTTGTTGTGCCGTGAATTGGCGTAACATCAATTTTTGTGCCAACCCATAAGCAACCCAAATTAAGGCGGCGCAAACGCTTAATAATACCCCGATTAAATACCCATTCAGCTGGGTAAATTGGCCGAGCTTGTCATTAAAAAATAGCCCTAAACCAATAATTAAAATCACCAGTCCAATTTTTTGGTGTAAACCTAACCGCTCTTTGAAAATAATCACGCCACAAATCAGCATCGCAAAGGAAGAAAGGTGGATAAAAATCTGTGCGACCGAGGGTTCAATAAATTGTAATGAGGTATTAAATAAAGAGAAGTTGCCTGAAAGCCCGATAATGCCAAAAACTAACAAGCCCACATAATAGCGGTTAAGCTGTGAGAGCTTAGGCAATTTTTTGCTTAATCCTAAAAATAGCAGTAGGGCGGAACTGGCTACAATAAAGCGATACCAAACAATCGTTTGTGGTGTCATTACATTTAACACTTGCTTTAAAGCAATAGGCAGTGAACCCCAAGCCATTGCGGTGATTAAGGCAAATGTAAATCCTAATAGGGGTTGTTGTTTCATTACATTTCCTCCTTAATCTGGGCGATATTCTCTTTTTATCTTTTACGCGGTTGAAATTGGTATATGGGGGCAGCTTTGGCAATTTCTATATTAGCACGCAAAATTTTTTGAAATGATGTGGATTATATAGGCTAATAACAAAAAAGCCCCACAAAACTGTGAGGCATTTTATTCTGTTTATTTGTAAAATTATTCAGCTACGATACTAACGTATTTACGATTTTTCTCGCCTTTAACTTCAAATTTTACTTTACCATCAGCAGTTGCGAATAAAGTGTGGTCTCTACCCATACCTACGTTAGCACCTGCGTGGAATTTTGTACCACGCTGACGAACGATAATGCTACCTGCTAATACTGATTCGCCACCGAAGCGTTTAACACCAAGGCGTTTAGCTTCAGAATCACGACCGTTACGAGTTGAACCACCAGCTTTTTTAGTTGCCATCTACTTGATCTCCTCTGAAATTATGCTTGAATCCCAGTGATTTTCACTTCTGTGAACCACTGACGATGACCTTGTTGTTTACGACTGTGTTTACGACGACGGAATTTAACGATTTTCACTTTATCGCCACGACCGTGTGAAACCACTTCAGCCACTACTTTCGCACCAGCTACAACTGGCGCACCGATTTTAACATCTTCACCATTAACGACCATTAACACTGAGTCGAATTCAACGCTTTCGCCAGTTGAAACTTCAAGTTTCTCTAAACGAACAACTTGACCTTCGCTTACTCGGTGTTGTTTACCGCCACTTTGGAAAACTGCGTACATAAATACTCCGCTATACATTGTGCTTTAATGTTTAATTCATTTAGCACATCAAAATTCATATAAATAGGTCGCAAATTCTACGGAAAAACAAACCCGATAGCAAGAATTTATTTGCAATAAAATAAAAAAAGTTAGATTTACGCTGGTTTGATTTCAGAAAGCCAAGAAAATCAGGTAAAATCAACCGCACTTTAGGCAATAATAAACACATTCACGATGATAGATAAACGCAATCTTATGGATATAAATGCAATCCAAATGCTCATCAATGAGGATATGCAGAAAGTTAATGCCAAAATTTTGGCGCAGCTTAATTCTGACGTACCGCTGATTAATCAGCTGGGCTATTACTTAATTCAAAGTGGTGGCAAACGCATTCGCCCGATGCTTGCCGTGTTGGCCGCCAATGCGCTGGGTTATCAAGGGGAAGAGCATATTAATTGTGCCACTTTCATTGAGTTTACCCATACAGCAACCTTGTTGCACGATGACGTGGTGGACGAATCAGAAATGCGCCGCGGCAAACCCACGGCCAATAGTGAATTCGGCAATGCGGCCAGCGTGCTGGTGGGCGATTACATTTATACTCGTTCTTTTCAGCTAATGACGGATACTAACTCGCTGAAAATTTTAAAAATAATGTCTGATGCCACCAATGTGATTGCGGAAGGGGAAGTTCAACAATTAATGAATATGAACGATCCTGATACCACAGAAGAAAGCTATATGCGTGTTATTTATAGCAAAACTGCACGTTTATTTGAGGCCGCAACGCAGTGTTCCGCCATTGTCGCAGGGGGGAGCGAAGCGCAAGAGCTAGCATTGCAACAATACGGACGCTATCTCGGCACCGCATTCCAACTTATTGATGATGTATTGGATTATCAAGCTGACGCGCAAACCTTAGGCAAAAATATTGGTGATGATCTCGCTGAAGGCAAACCGACCTTGCCATTATTACACGCAATGCACAGCGGTGATGAAAGCCAACGCCAGCTTATTCGCAACGCCATTGAACAAGGCGGCCAACGTGAAATTTTAAATGACGTGCTTGCCATAATGGCACAATATGGCTCCATTGAATACACGATCGACCGCGCGCGCCAAGAAGCACAAAAAGCCATTGATGCCATTGCCATTTTGCCTGAAAGTGAGTATAAACAAGCACTGATTTCTTTGGCTTATTTATCAGTGGATAGAACAACCTAATTTTATTTTTAGCTATTATTGATTATGGAACAACAAACCAATCACGAAACAAACAAAAGTGCGGTGGAATTTTCGCAAAAATCGCACCGCACTTCGCGTAAAGCGAAAAAAGATCCGAATGCGCCTTTTGTGCGTGAAAAATTAACCTTGCCAAATGGACACCAAAAATTGCTGCTCCATTCTTGCTGCGCCCCTTGCTCGGGTGAGGTGATGGAAGCCATTTTGGCCTCTGGCATTGAATTTACCATTTACTTCTACAATCCGAATATTCACCCATTAAAAGAATATTTAATCCGTAAAGAAGAAAATATCCGCTTTGCAGAAAAATTTGGTATTCCTTTTATTGACGCAGATTACGATCGGCAAAACTGGTTCGATCGTGCGAAAGGAATGGAAAACGAGCCAGAACGTGGCATTCGCTGCACAATGTGCTTTGATATGCGTTTTGAAAAAGCCGCACAATATGCGCACGAAAATGGTTTCCCCGTGTTTACGAGCTGTTTAGGCATTTCTCGCTGGAAAGATATGAACCAAATTAACGGCTGCGGACACCGCGCGGCGGCAAAATATGATGATGTGGAATATTGGGATTACAACTGGCGTAAAGGCGGTGGCTCACAACGAATGATCGAAATCAGCAAACGCGAACGTTTCTATCAACAAGAATATTGCGGCTGCGTTTATTCCTTGCGCGATACCAACAAATGGCGCGAAGCGAACGGCAGACAAAAAATCGAAATTGGTAAATTGTATTACACCAACGATTAATTGAATACATAAGTAAAAAGGGAATGATTTATCATTCCCTTTTTGTTCAATATGGTTATTTTTTCGCGCGTTGTTCAGCGTGCGCTTTTTTCTGCTCTTTCATTTTCGCGCTGATTTCACGGCGTTGGGTGGCGAGTTCAGCGTTGCGGATACGATATTCGTCCACGCGCGTATCATAATCATCACGCATATTTTCGATAATTACGCGAATGTCTTCCACGCTCATATCATCGCGAATATATTGGTTTAAATTGTCTAATAAAAGTACACGTTTTTGGTTGTCACGGATTTTGCGGTTATTGTCATCAATATCACGCAATAATTTGTTTTTTAAACGATACATACGCACATACTCCAAGACATCTTGGAAAGATTGTTTATTCACAGTTTCCATAATTTAACTCTCTAGTGGGATTAACATAAATTCAGTGGGCGAAAACGCCATTGCGTGAGTTAATGTAGTCTTTTTTGCTTTTTTCGTCAAAGTATTCCGCCATTTTTTGTGGGGAAAATCAAAAATTTTTCTGAATTAAATAAAAGCGGTTGATCCGCCTCCCTTGAGGTGATAAAACTAACAAATTCTTTTTACACAACCATCATAATTAGGAACGAAAAATGACACAGGTATTTAATTTTAGCGCTGGGCCTGCAATGATGCCGCGCGAAGTGTTAGAACAAGCGCAAGCAGAATTATTAAACTGGCAAGGTCAGCACACTTCAGTTATGGAAGTGAGCCACCGCGGTAAGCTGTTTATGGAACTGATTACCCAAGCAGAAAAAGATTTCCGCACGCTTTATCATATTCCTGATAATTACAAAATTCTCTTTTTACAAGGTGGTGCGCGCGGACAATTTGCCGCTGTGCCGATGAATTTAATTGGTGAAAAAGGCAAGGCCTTATATTTAACCAGTGGTCATTGGTCGGCGACAGCAGCTAAAGAAGCCCGTTTATTCTGTGAAGTCGATGAGATCAATATTTTATCCGAAGGTGCCGAATTAAAAGTGGATCGCCTTGACTTCAGCGATATTGCCGATCAGTATGATTATGTGCATTATTGCCCAAATGAAACCATCAGTGGGGTGGAAATTTTTGATGTGCCAAAGGTGGGCAATGCGGTATTAGTGGCAGATATGTCTTCTAATATTCTTTCGCGCGAAGTGGATATTAACCAGTTTGGCATTATTTATGCGGGTGCGCAGAAAAATCTTGGCCCAGCAGGCATCACCATTGTGATCGTGCGTGAAGATTTAATCGGCAAAGCACGCAAAGCCACACCATCTATTTGGAATTATGAAGTGCAAGCCAATAGCGATTCGATGATCAACACGCCACCAACCTTTGCGTGGTATTTGTGTTCTTTGGTGTTCAAATATTTGCTGGAACGCGGTGGCGTAAAAGCGGCGGAAAAACGCAATCAAGAAAAAGCACAGCTGCTTTACGATTATTTAGATCAAAGCGATTTCTATCATAATTTTGTGGCGAAAAACAACCGCTCTTTAATGAACGTTACTTTTACCACGGGCAACGATGAACTGAATATGAAGTTTGTTAGCCAAGCCACTGAAGCAGGCTTGCAAGCCTTAAAAGGCCATAAGGTGATTGGCGGAATGCGTGCGTCTATTTATAACGCAATGCCGATTGAAGGAGTAAAAGCCTTAATTGCGTTTATGGAAAAATTTGCTGCCGAAAATCGCTGATCTTTTTTATAACACGTTTGATTATGAATGTAATCGCAAGCAAATAAACTGAAATATCAACACAAGGAATTACAATGCAATTTATTGATGTTGCAAATGAGGGCGTGAAATCCCTCTCCCCTTATCAAGCGGGAAAACCCATTGAAGAATTAGAACGTGAGTTGGGCATTCAAAATATTGTAAAACTCGCTTCAAATGAAAACCCTTTTGGCTTTCCGCAAAGTGCCATTGAAGCGATCCAAGCACAGTTGCCCCATTTAACCCGTTACCCCGATGCCAACGGTTTTGAGTTAAAAGCCGTAATCGCCGAGAAATTTGGTGTGCAACCAGAGCAAATCACCCTTGGCAATGGCTCAAATGATCTTTTGGAATTGTTTGCTCACACCTTTGCGAGTGAAAAAGATGAAATTATTTATTCGCAATACGCCTTTATTGTGTACCCGCTGGTTACCAAAGCCATTAATGCGGTGGCAAGAGAAATCCCTGCCAAAAATTGGGGACACGATTTAGACGGCTTTTTGCAAGGGATCAATGACAAAACCAAGCTCATTTTCATTGCGAACCCGAATAATCCAACGGGAAATTTCCTTTCCCAACAAGAAATTGAACAATTTTTAGCGCAAGTGCCAGCCCATATCATTGTGGTGCTTGATGAAGCCTATACAGAATTTACTCGTCCCGAAGAACGCATTGATTCCTTTGCCCTTGCGAAAAAATATCCGAATCTAATTATTTCTCGTTCCCTTTCCAAAGCCTATGGATTGGCAGGATTGCGTATTGGTTATGCGGTGTCTAACCCTGAAATTGCGGATTTATTAAACCGTGTGCGTCAGCCGTTTAACTGCAACGTACTGGCACTTTCCGCAGCTGTGGCAGTGCTGAAAGACGATGCTTTCATCGAAAAAGTGGCAGAAAACAACCGCACTGAAATGCAACGCTATGAACAATTTTGCCAGCAACATCAGCTGGAATATATTCCGTCCAAAGGCAATTTCATCACCATTGATTTTAAACGCCCAGCGCAGCCTATTTATGAACAATTATTGCGTGAGGGCGTGATTGTGCGTCCAATCGCAGGTTATGGAATGCCAAATCATCTACGCGTGAGCATTGGTCTGCCTGAAGAAAATGATAAATTTTTCATCGCACTTTTGAATGTATTAAATAAGGGCTAAAGGGAATATGGAAAAATTAACGCTACAACCTATTTCGTTTGTGGAAGGGGAAATTAATCTCCCTGGTTCAAAAAGTTTATCCAACCGCGTCTTGTTATTAGCCGCGCTTGCCAAAGGCACAACACAGGTGCGAAATTTGCTCGACAGCGATGACATTCGCCATATGCTCAACGCTTTACAAGCCTTAGGCGTAAAGTATCAGCTTTCACAAGATAAGCGTGAATGCAAAATTGAAGGCGTGGGCGGGGCATTTCAATGGCAAGGCGGTTTATCCCTTTATCTTGGCAACGCGGGAACGGCGATGCGACCTTTGAGTGCCGCATTATGCTTAAAAGGGGAAGTGCCTGCGGAAATCATTTTAACGGGTGAACCGCGAATGAAAGAGCGTCCAATTAAGCATTTGGTGGACGCATTACGTCAAGTTGGCGCGAATATTAGCTATTTAGAAAATGAAGGCTACCCGCCCATTGCCATTCAAAATAGCGGTTTAAAAGGCGGAAAAGTGCAAATTGACGGCTCAATTTCTTCGCAATTTTTGACCGCACTTTTAATGGCCGCGCCACTTGCAGAAGGGGATATGGAAATTGAAATCATCGGTGATCTGGTTTCCAAACCTTACATTGACATCACCCTTGCAATGATGAAAGATTTCGGCGTCACCGTGCGTAATGATGGCTACCGCACGTTCTTTGTACAAGGCAACCAGAGTTACATTTCGCCCAAACGCTATTTAGTGGAGGGCGATGCCTCTTCCGCCTCTTATTTCCTTGCTGCAGGCGCCATTAAAGGAAAAGTGAAAGTTACCGGCATTGGCAAAAACTCCATTCAAGGGGATCGTTTATTTGCCGATGTACTAGAAAAAATGGGTGCGAAAATCACTTGGGGAGAAGATTTCATTCAAGCAGAAAAAGGCAATCTCAAAGGCATTGATATGGATATGAACCATATTCCCGATGCCGCAATGACCATTGCCACCACCGCGCTTTTTGCCGATGGGGAAACCGTGATCCGCAATATTTATAACTGGCGCGTAAAAGAGACCGACCGCCTTAGCGCAATGGCCACCGAGCTACGCAAAATCGGCGCAGAAGTGGAAGAGGGCGAAGATTACATTCGTATTCAACCGCTGCCGTTAGACCAATTCCAACCAGCGGAAATCGAAACCTATAACGATCACCGAATGGCAATGTGCTTCGCCCTTGTAGCACTTTCCAACACCCCGGTAACCATTCTCGATCCTAAATGCACCGCGAAAACTTTCCCAACGTTTTTTGCGGAGTTTGGGAAGATTGCAAAATGATGTTTTTATATCCTAGATAAAAAAAGCCCCAAGGTGTTTGCCTCGGGGTTTATTTTTCGTATGAAATTAAAAGTGCGGTGGTTTTTTCGCACATTTTTTATTTCAGATTTTCCATTTTTTTATGGCTAGCTTTTGCAAGAATTCCCTTTCTTCATCACTTTGCCGAAATCATTTTGGCTATCTGGCTTGCTTTGGTTATTGGGAGCACCTTTTTGTACAGGGTATTTGCTGTCCATTTGCCACGCATTCCAACCACCGTCATAAATTGCCGTATCTTGCCAACCTGCCAATTGGGTGATAAACCAAGAAACGCCAGCACGCCAGCCCGTGCCACAATAAAACGCCAATTTATCCCCTTTGTGAATGCCTTGCGTTTGCCATAAGGCAAAGATCTCATTTGGGTTGCGCAAGGTGTTATCTGGATCGTAATAATCTGCCAAGTTGGAAGAGTCTGTGCCAGCAAAGCCCCAAATTGCGCCCTGCGGTTCGCCTTTGCCGAGGATATAATCATAGCCGCTGATCTTGCCAGTGTATTCGTCCCACGCTCGGTTACTGATCAGCTTTAAGCCTTGTTTTTGCGCATCGATAACCTGCTGCGGCGTGACAATATCAATTTGTGGATTGGCCGGAATTTTTGTGCCAAATTCGCGTTCAGGCTGCGGAATATTGACCTGCGTTTCCGTTGGTAAACCTGCGTCCACCCAAGTGCCAAGATTACCATTTAGCACGCGAACATCTTCCACGCCAGCCCATTTTAACGCCCAGAAAATGCGGTAGGCGGCGAGCTGGTTGTCGGAATATAAAATCACGGTTTTATCTTTTGTGATGCCATTTTTTAGCAAGTTCTGCTCAATCACGTCAGGGGAGGACAAATTCCATACGGGATCGTTTTCCACCCAATCCGTATTAAAATGGTAAGCGCCCACAATGTGCTGGGTGTAAGATTTAGCATTTTCCAAACTGCCCCAAGACACTTCAAACAGCATTACTTTGTCATTGGTTAAGGTTTCTGGTTTTTCGCCTTTTAATGCCGCATTCACCCATTGTGGCGAAACGCTATATTGGAAATTCGCAAAGGATTCCAGCGGATAATCCGCATTGACATAGCTGATAAAATCGTTAAAACGATGAACTTTGTAGCCTTTTGCGGCGAACTCGGCGGTAACGCAATCTAAATTGTCGGCATTGCTATCATAAAAAACCAGATTCTTTTCTTTGGTAATCCCCTTCCCTTCGACAAAAGATTCAAATTTTTCAGGTTGAATATTGCCAATCCAATCACAGCTAAATTGCACTGCCCCTTTGATGTGTCCGCCCCTTGTGGCGTTTTTATCTTTGAAACCGTTATATAAACTGTCTTGCCTTGTATCCACAATAACAAAATCAGGATTCTCAAGCTGCTTGAGCAATTCTGGGGTATCAATCACTTTCACCGTGCGATCATCACAAGCAGACAACGCCACGCTCACAGCGACCGCCAATAAGATGGGTTTCATTTTCATAAGATTTCCTTTTGACTAAAGTTAAACGCCACATTTTGTGGGCTTGATAACAACAGAAGTTAGCCAACAACCCAGCATAATCATCAAGGTTGCTAGCCAGCCTTGCCAAGAAAAATAGGCGGTGGAAACTAACGCATTGGTTACGGTACAACCGCCTGCTAAAGCGGCGCCAATGCCCATTACGACACCGCCCAAAATACGCTGCAACACGCCTTTCGGCTCAGGGAAACGCCAATGCAATTCGCCTGCTAATTTAGCGCTCAGCAACGCCCCCAGTGGAATGCCTAGCACAAAAAGCGTTCCCCAGTTCCAGTAACGCTGCTGCCCTGTTACCACATATTGCACCACATTAGCAGAAGGCACAGAAATGCCAAAACCAAAATTTCGCCCTGTTTTTGCACTCAACCACCACGCTACAATGCCTAACAATCCGATGGCTACGGCGGTGAGAAAAGGGTGCCAAGTGCGGGCAAAAATTTTAGGCAAAATCAACGCGGCACTAGGCTCTTGCGGAAATTGATAACGCGGGTGTTTAATATAGTAATAAAGCAAAAGTGCAGTAATAAAAATTAGCAAAATCACGCAAATCCAAGGGGAAAGATTGAAAGTGAGATAAATATTATCCAACGAGATAGGATTTTCTAACAGGGCATTAATTTGATATTTTAAAATTCCCGATTGCGTGGCCGCCATTGTAAGGGCAAAACTCAGCAACGCCAAATAACTCCCCACTGCCCCTTCAGCACTACGAAACCACGCACCGCTACCACAGCAATTCGCCAAACTCATTCCGATACCAAACAACAATCCCCCTAACAGCGTGGCGAAAATAGGCAACTGGCTTGTAGGAATAGTGATGAGATTAAACTGCACAAGGGTAAAAAATCCCACAGATTGAATCGATATGGCAATAAAAAGTGCGGTCAAAAAACGGATATTTTTTTGTGTATAAAGCGTCCGAAAGCCAGACACAAAACAGAATTGCCCACGTTGTAACAAAAAGCCAAACAATAGGCCGATAAGAAAACCTGAATACATCGATTAAACCTTAATACGATTATTTGGGAAGTGCCTGAATTAAAGCATAGCCTACGAAAATTTTCAATTTATTAAATCTGATTTTCTGTGCGAAATCACAAAAAATTCCCCATTTTTAACCGCACTTTCAATGAGGAAGATCAAAAAGAAAAATAGATTTTCCATTGAGATTACACACATAAAATAGTAAAGTAACCCACTGTTTCTTCATTCATTACAACTCAGCATACAAGGCGGAATCTATGGGAAAAAGTGTTGTTATCTTAGGCGCTCAATGGGGCGATGAAGGTAAGGGGAAAATCGTTGATCTATTAACGGATCGCGTAAAATATGTAGTGCGTTATCAAGGCGGACACAATGCAGGGCATACCCTGATTATTAACGGTGAAAAAACCGTGTTACGTCTGATTCCATCGGGTATTTTGCGTGAAAACGTCACCTGTTTAATCGGTAATGGTGTTGTGCTTTCACCAGAAGCCTTAATGCAAGAAATGTGCGAATTAGAAGGGCGTGGCATCAATGTGCGCGATCGCTTGCTAATTTCAGAAGCTTGTCCATTAATTTTGCCTTATCACGTTGCAATGGATCACGCTCGTGAAGCTGCATTGGGCAAAAAAGCCATTGGTACAACCGGCCGTGGTATTGGCCCTGCCTATGAAGATAAAGTGGCGCGCCGTGGATTGCGTGTTGGCGATCTTTTCGATCTTGAAAGTTTCGCTGAAAAACTCAAAAATATTTTAGATTACTACAACTTCCAACTTGAGCATTATTACAAAGTTGAGCCGATTGATTACGAAAAAACCTTAGCGGCAGTGAAAGAAGTCGCACCAATTATTACCAGAATGGTTGCTGATGTTACCGCGATTCTTGATGTTGCACGCAAAAATGGCGATAACATTCTATTTGAAGGCGCACAAGGCACAATGCTTGATATTGACCAAGGCACTTACCCTTATGTAACCAGCTCAAATACTACAGCTGGTGGGGTTTCCACAGGTTCTGGCTTTGGCCCACGCCATATTGATTATGTGCTAGGGATCATCAAAGCCTATTGCACCCGCGTTGGTGGTGGCCCATTTGCAACAGAATTATTTGATGATGTGGGCGCTGAAATTGCACGCAAAGGGAATGAATTTGGTGCAGTAACTGGCCGTCCACGCCGTTGCGGTTGGTTTGATGCCGTGGCAATGCGCCGTGCCATTCAAGTGAACTCCATTTCTGGTTTCTGTATGACTAAACTTGATGTGCTAGATGGTTTTGATGAAATCAAAATCTGTGTCGGCTACAAAATGCCAAATGGCGAAATCGCTGAATTTGCTCCGCTCGCGGCAAAAGATTGGGAAGGCGTTGAGCCTATTTATGAAACCCTCCCTGGCTGGAAAGAAAGCACTTTTGGCGTAACCGATGTGAATAAATTGCCAGAAAACACGCGCAAGTATATTAAACGCATTGAAGAAGTAACGGGTGTACCGGTCGATATTCTTTCAACTGGCCCAGATCGCATTGAAACAATGATTTTACGCGATCCGTTTGCTGAATAAAACTAATAAGCCTCTGTCTATAAACAGAGGCTTATTTTTTATATTTTATTTCTTCGGCTCCAACACAAATTCACCGAATGAAGAATTAATATGGAAATTTGGTTTTTCGGTTTTTGGATCAACCCAAGTAATCCAATTTGCTTGTTCTTTGCCTTTTCCTTTAATAATAGAAAATTCCGCACGATAAGCCCCTGCGCGAATTTTATTGCCTTGAATTAAATTATGTTCTTTTAATTCACTGAGCGCAATTTTACCTTCAAGGGTATAACCTTTTTCTGTGCGGACGCCCACGGTTTCTAGGGTTTTTGGATCCCATTCTGCATTAATATTTTTTTCAACATCACGCAACATTGATAATGTGCGGCCTTTGTAATCCATTTCTAAAGCAACATATTTTGGATATTTTCCATCTGCTTGCTGTTTATCAATTTCGCCTGGTGCCATAAATAATTCTACACGGTCTTCACGCGCAACCATCCATTCGTGATCGGTGGTGTCATAAATTAAAACATTCGGATCTTCTACATCAAAAGAGAAATAAAAATTTTGATCATCATGAAACGCCTTAAATTCTGTTTTTGGCATTTGCGCTTGTTCCCAAGGATTAACAAAATCCGTTACCCCTTGCACTTTGCCCCACACGGCTTCATCAAGCTTACCATCTAACACTGGCGCTTGTGATTCAAATGCCACGTTATAGCTCTTAGCTGGTGCTTCTGCTGCCGCATTCATTGAAAATAATGCACCGAAAAGTGTTGCAACTAATAATTTCTTCATAAAAATCCTCCTATGAATTAAAGATGAAATGAATCATTATCTATAAGTTTGACGCATTAAACGAATAATAGTGATGGTATTTACCACCATAACCGTGCTTTCTAATAACACGCCACCTAAAGATCCCACTAAAATATTATTTGTTAGCCAACAAGCCGAGCCGATTAACATAAATAAACGCATTGGAATGCCTTTTAATAAAAATAATGAAATTGTTCCAATGGTTGAGGCAATAATTGGGAAAACCTGCCAAACGGAATCTGCAATGACATAGCCAAAAATAATCCCTAATAAAACAAAAAAGAAGGCAATATATTTTGATGAAACATAAATAGATGTTGCCGTTCTTAAGGTGGAAAGTAACGAACTTAATGCCGCTACATTTGCACCTAATAAAATAAAATGGCTCATATAGGTGATATTTTGAATCAACATCACAATTTTGAGCTTTTTATCATTCTTTTGGTAAAAACAAATTACTCCTAATATAAAAGCCAAAATACCGAGTAATTGTGGAATGTTTATAATATTGTCTAGCATAAAATGTATTAATTAATATTCTATAAACTTATATCTAGCCAAACAAAATTGAATTTAAACTAGAATATCCGTTCTGTCTATGAATAAGTTTTGATTTTGTGATCTTGATCTAACATTTTTCAAAACAATGTTTCAAATAAGAAAAGCGGTCTAAAATAGACCGCTCTTTTTCTATGTATCTTCTCTGCGTCACGCCATCGGATTAAATGTTTAACGGCTGTGCGGTTTCTTTTAGTACGGCATTAAGGGCTTCAATGTTGGCTTTGCCTTCGTTGAGTAGCCATTGTTTTGCTGCTTCTGCCCCTTCTGCTTTAAAGATTTCCGCAGCACCTGCCCAAGTGGCACGTCCGCATAATACGCCGTTGAAATCGCAACCAGCCTCTTTAGCAAAACGTAACGTATCAAGGAATAAGGAGGAACTCACACCTGCACTTAAGAAGATAAATGGAATTTCGGTGGCATCGCTTTGTTCTTTGAAGTAGGCTTGGGCTTGTGCTTGACTATATACCGCTTCCTGCTCTGCGAAACCTTCGACAAATTTCATATCCACTGGCACTTCCACTTTTAATACATCAACGCCAAAACGTGGTTCGGAGAATAATTTCATCGCTTCGATCACTTTGCGCGGTTTGATTTTCGCGTATTCTTTCGGATCAGAAATATTCGCGTCATAGCTTACAAGCTCAAGGAAGAATGGCATTTCTTCTGCTTTACATTCTGAAGCCACCCGTTCTACAAAGGCTTCTTTGCGATCATTCACTTCTTTGCCTTCGTCAATGTCGATATAAAGCAATAATTTGATGCCATCTGCACCTTTGGCTTTTAAACGTTGCACGGAAACATCGTCAATTAAATCTGGATAGCGACCCGGTTGGGTTTTGTCATAACCTGTTTTTTCATAAGCCATTAATAAACCCGCGTTGGCAGCACGTTTTTCAGCCGCTTTCCAGCCCACTTCTGGGTCAAGCAAAATAGATGAGGCATAAGGGGTTAAGTATTCAGACACCAATACTTTAAACTCAGCAAGTTGCTCATTCGTTGCGTCTTCGCCCAACATACGGCGTAATGCACCACGTTGGTCAATGGCGAGTGCCGCAATTAAATTGTCTTGGCTACATAATTTTTTTAAACGTTCAGTTCTTAACTTTGACATTGTTTTCTCTCCATCTTTGTAAATATAAAAATCTTAAGATTTTTCACCGCACTTATAAACTTGTTCCCCTTGAATATAAGTGGCTTGAACTTGTAATTCTTTGTTTAATAAGGTGAAATTTGCTTCTTTGCCGACAGCAATATCACCAATGCGATCTGCCACACCTAAATAAGTGGCGGGAATGGTGGTAACCATTTGAATGGCTTCCCATACAGGAACATCGGCTTTAAATACCATATTGCGTAAGGCCTGATCCAGGCTGCAAGTGCTACCTGCAAGAGAGCCGTCAAAGGTTCTCGCTTGACCGTTTTCTACCCGCACGGTTTGCACGCCTAATGTGTACTCACCATCTGGCAAGCCACCTGCGCGCATACAATCCGTGATCAACACCATTCTGCGGTAAGTTTTTAATTTATAAGCTAAATTTAATACGGCTGGGTGAACGTGAATGCCATCTGCAATAATTTCCGCCAGCATATCGTGATATAACACCGCCCCCGTGCAACCTGGCTCGCGGTGGTGCAATGCACTCATTCCATTGAATAAATGCACACCGCAATCTGCCCCTAAATAATAGGCTTTGGTCACTTGCTCAAAGGTGGCGTTAGTGTGTGCCACAGACACCTTTACGCCATTTTCCACCAACCATTTAATAGCAGGTTCGGCATTTTCGATTTCAGGTGCAATAGCGACCCGTAATAAAGTGCGGTCGGAAATTTGCAATAATTCTTCTAGCTGTGGAATCGTTGGTGGCATTAAATATTCGGTTGGGTGCGAGCCACGATGGCGTTCGGTAAAATAAGGCCCTTCCATAAAGCTCCCCAACAATTCCGCACCAGATTGTCGCCCTTGCCGAATGTAATCTTTCATTCGTTGCATTGAGGAAAGAATATTCGCCCAAGGGGCTGAAACAGTCGTTCCTACCCACGCGGTAACCCCTGTTTGTGGTAGCGCTTGTGCAATGGTAGCCAGTGCAGTGTCGTTTTCGTCCATCACATCTGCCCCTGCGCGGCCGTGAATATGCACATCAATGAACCCCGCAGAAAGATAGCTGTCAGGATAATAATGTACATCGCAATCAGTGGGCTTTTCTACTTGGATACGTTCGATTTTGCCTTGATTTATCACCACATATTTATTCAGTAACTCCCCTGATGACGTCATCACTTTTTCGGGTTTAATGGCATAACGCATTGTTTTTTCCTCTTAATCTACAATAATCACTTCAATATTATTTTCCTGAAGTGCGGTCAAATATTCAGGAGAAATGCCAGAATCGGTAATTAATACATCAATATCGGCAAATTTGCGGATAACGTGGCAACTTTTTTTACCAAATTTACTGGAATCCGTTACCGCAATCACTTGATTAGAAATCTCGCACATAATGCGGTTGAGATTCGCCTCTTGCTCATTATGCGTAGTAATACCTGCTTGAATATCAAATCCATCAACGCCCAAAAATACTTTGCTGAAACAATAGTTTGCTAAACTCGCATCTGCTTGTGGGCCAGAGAAAGACATTGCATTTTTGCGTAATTTCCCGCCTGTCATTAGCACTTCCACATTTTCTGCATCGGCTAATTCAGAAGCAATATCTAGCCCATTTGTCATTACCAGCACATTTTTCACTGCGGATTTTTTCAACGCCGCAGCAATTTCTCGCGTGGTCGTGCCTGAATCTAAAATAATAATATCATCGTCATTAATCAGTTTTAGCGCGGCTTCCGCAATCTTATTTTTTGCCCCTAAATTACGATGTCTTTTTTCGGCATTGCTTAATTCTGCGATCATTCCTTTATTCGGTACAGCACCACCGTGGGAACGCACAATATAGCCATTTTTTTCTAAAAAATTGAGATCTTGCCGAATAGTAACGGTAGAAACAGAAAAGGTTTCAGCCAAATCTTCCACACGGGCAGAAGAATTTTTATTGACTATTGCGACAATCTCCATTCGTCTTTCAATTGCACTTTTCATCTTTTCGTCCTTTAAGATGTGACATTAAAAATTATAGACCAAAATAAAGCAAAATGAAACAAAACGAAAACCAAGATATTGAAAAAAGATTAACTTATCAGCACAAAATTTTATTTTACTTTCATTTTCTTATCTTTTTTTCATTCTTAAATATTTCTGCCTAATACTTCAATTTGGCTTAATGCCGTAAACGGTGATGGATCTTTCGCTTTCACAAAATGCGTTAATTGCAGATAGTCGCATTGCCGTTTGGCAAATTGGAAAAACTGGGGTTGCCCTGTTCTTGCTAAATTTAAGATTTCTTCTGAGCCATCAGAAAACTGTACGCTAACTTGTTGCCACCACGCATCGTGCGGAAAATCTGCGCGCAAAATGAGCACAAGTCCATCAACTTCTACGTTGCGTCCAAATTCAATTTTTAATTCTGCATTCGGATCTTGCGCGTTACTCCAAGAAGTGAAAGGGTAAGAACCGTGTGCATTGCTGTCAAAAACACCGTCAATCACATTGTATGGCGCAAAACGAATGTTGCTCGCCACAATGTTGCTACTGATACGAGGATAAACGCTCGTTTGCTGTGGTTGAAAATACGGATTAAAGGCAAGATTGCCATATCGCGCCACTTCGTAATCTCTGGCTACGCGTACCCATAGAAAATGAATGCCCCCTTGGAATGCCTTATCGCTGTTAAATAAACGTCTGTCATCGCCAAAGGGAATGCGGTATTCAAAGCGATTTTCAGTTAAATAAACAAGGCTGCTTTCAAGGCTGTCTTCTAAACGTAATTTTAAATAGCAAGGTGCATTATCTGTTTCAATACAAATGCGATCGCCTGTTTGATACTCACCTTTGTAGGTGAGCATTAAGAAATCAAACGCACTTTTACACAGTTTAATATTATCGTCTTTATCTAGAATGCTTAGCGTAATTTTTGTCATCATTCTTCCTCAAAAAAATCAGCCACCATAACAGTGGCTGATTCATCAGATTATTTTGCTTTTGCTGAAGCCTCAATCGCTTGGAATTCTTCAGGATTCCACGCCATTGGTTTTGGTTGTGTGCTGATCCAGTCGTAAAATGCTTTTTGCAATTCTTTTACTTTTTCTGGATATTTATCAGCCACATCTTGGCTTTCTGCTGGGTCAACTTTGTCGTGATAAAGATGAAGTTTGTTACTTCCGTCATTGTAGAAATATAACGCCCAATCTTGATCGCGAATTGCCCACGAGCTTTTCGAGAGTTTTTCTAAGTTTGGATTTTTCGGTGCATCATTGGTGTTATAGGTGATATATTTCCAATAATCCGCCCAGAACTTTTGGTTATCCTCACTATAATGTTTCGCACCTGGCCCCGCCCAATAGAGATATTTATGCGGTGAAACTTTTTCTTTGCCTTCTAACACTGGCAAAATATCACGTCCGTCCAGTTTTAAAGAAGCTGGCACTTTAATATTCGCTGCTTTCAGTGCTGTTGGCAGAATATCTACCGCAGAAATTAAGCTGTCATTTTTAGTATCCGCTGGAATGTGTCCCGGCCAAGAAACGATGAATGGCACTCGCACACCACCGTTATACATTTGTCCTTTAAAGCCACGATCCATTCCATTTAATGGCATTGGCGCTTCGTGAACCGAACCATTGTCGGATAAGAAGAAAATAATGGTGTTATCTAATTTGCCGTCAGCTTTTAATTTGTCGATGATTTTACCAATGCCCTCATCAGCCGCATTGATCGCCGCAAAATATTTATCGGCCTCCACATTCCCTGTATTGAAACGATCCATATATTTGGCAGGTGATGCTTCTTCCAATGGAATGTGTGGTACGCTATAAGCAAGATTTAAGAAAAACGGTTTATCGCCTGTTTTATCAATAAATTGCAGTGCTTCATTGGTTAAATTATGGGTTAAATAGCCCGGTGCTTCAATCGGTTTGTCATTACGCCATAGTGCTGGGGAATTCCACAATGCCGCCCCTGATACAAAATAGCTGTAAGAATAATCAAAACCACGATCTGTTGGGAAATAACCTTTATCTGGTACAGATGAGAAGTTATCGTGGTAATCACGGGTTTTTACATCATCAGGCTTAGTGATACGTCCAATTTTTCTGTCTTTATTCACTCGAGCATTATGGTATTTACCAATATTCGCCGTGGCATAGCCATTTTCTTGGAATAATGCTGGCAACAGCTTCACATCAAGTGGAATACCGTTGAAAGAATCATCATTACTATAAATACCAAATGACGCTGGATAACGTCCTGTCAAAATCCCTGCACGAGATGGGCCACAAACAGGGTGAGCAACGAACGCATTGGTCATTTTTACCCCTGTTGCGGCTAATTTAGACACATTCGGCATTGCACGCTGTGCGGCGTCAATCATTTTATCTAAATCACCTTGATAACGAGCAGCAACAGGGCGTTTGCTTAATTCGTTCTTGTCTAAGCTGTCAATGGCGAAATCAAGCTGGCCTGTGCCTAAATCGTCCATTACAATAACCAGCACGTTCGGTTTTTGAGGATCTTGGCTGTGTGCGTAAACAGGCTGAGCCGCAGCACCAACAACCAATGCGGATAATAAACACTGACTAAGTAACGAGCGTTTCATTATGATCTCCTTTGATTTTAGTTGATTATTTTCATAATATCTTCAGCCAACCCGCCACGCTGAATAATTTCCCGCATACGGTGCATCAAAGGTGCGGTTTGACGAAAGAAGAGTTGGTAAGAAGGACAAAGATAATTTTGTTTAAATTTTTCCCCTTTCAAATTCACAATACGATGCTTCGGACACCCGCCTTGACAAATCATTCTCACATCACATTTTTCGCAGGCTTTAGTGAGCGTTTCTTTTTTCGCCTTACCAAATTTTTGTTGCTTGGTTGAAAGTGCAATTTGATTGAGAGGCTGTTTATTAACATTACCTAAACGATAATCAGGATAAACATAATGATCGCAAGAATAAACATCTCCATTGGCTTCTACGATCATTGCGGTGCCACAAGTTTCCGTATGAATACAGCTGGTGGAAGGATAGCCCAACCATTGCCCAAGTAAGTTATCAAATTCACGCACGAAAATACGCCCCACATCTTGTCGAACCCATTCGGTAAACACGTCTAATAGGAAATGCCCGTAGCCATCGGCTGGTACAGAAAAGGGTGCCATTCGATAATTTTTCCCAGGACTATAATCACAACGTTGTAAGGAATAATTCGCCACTTCAACAATAGGAATAAACTGCATAAAAGTCGAGCCTAACTCTTTCAACGCTTGGTAAGTTTCCCGTCCTTTATCCCAGTTTTTATCATTAATTACAGTGAGCGTATTAAAATCCACTTCATATTCTTTTAATAGATCAATGGCTTTTTTCACTCGCTCAAATGTGGGCTGTCCATTGACAGAAATACGATAGCGGTCGTGAACCTCACTTAAACCATCCACAGAAATCCCTATAAGAAAATTATTTTCTTTGAAAAATTCTGCCCATTGACGATTAATCGCAATGCCATTGGTTTGAAAACCATTGGTAATCGTTTTGCCGTTAGCAAATTCTTGCTGAAATTGCACCGCTCTTTTAAAAAAATCTAAACCGAGTAAGGTGGGTTCACCGCCTTGCCACGCGAAATCAACGTGATCGCCTGCGTGGGATTCAATGTAATTTTTGGTATATTGACGTAAAGTATCGTCAGACATTAGGCGAACGTTATGTGTTAGGACTTGCTCTTTTTCCAAATAAAAACAGTATTCACATTTGATATTGCAATGGAAACTACTTGGTTTTGCCATCATATGAAAATAAGCAGGTTGAGATTGACACATAAACAACTCCTAATGTGAAAGAAATGTTAGGTTAGGGAAACGATAATTCAATTTAACTAAAATTATCTGATAAGAGGGAAATTTCCTTTTCCCTCTTACATTGTGCATAAAAAGCAAAAACGAAATTAGCTATTCAATACTTCTGTAACATAAGCTCGGATTTCATCATCTTGGCAGTTATCGAAGAAGCATTGTTGGAAGCGTTCACCGCTCACTGCAGTTTTCACCAATTCTGGATCAATTGAACGCAAGGTGTCTAAATAGTCTTTCGCCACCGCCGTTTTCACTTGATTGAGAATGCCAGCATTGCGAACTTGAGGTTCACGACGTTCAACTGGATAGCCTTGACCACGCTCACCTTCAAAGGCTTTTTCAAACATATAACGCACGTTTAATTCTGCCCCCCAGCCAAATCCTTTGGCAAAGGCTAAAGATAATGCGTTACCATTGTTGATTTGTGCGAATAAGAACGCATCAGCAGGTTCTAAGCAGTAACCACACGCCACACCTGGGTGCAGGTTTAATGACATTAATGCACCTTGCCCTGTTCCACAACCTGTTACAACAAAATCAACGGCTTTTGAGTTTAATAAAATGCTCGCCATAATCCCTAAGTGGATATAAGTTAAGTGGTGATCTTGCTCGCTGTTCATTCCCACGTTATAAACGCTATGCCATTTCGGCTCAACCACGTTTTTTAACTCATTTAAGATAATTGGGTTTTTCGCCGCTTGGCTGTTTTCCATCATTAATGCAATTTTCATTTTTCTTTCCTTAATTCAATAATTAAAAGTTACCGTTATTCGGCTTGTAATTGATAAATTTCTGCTCCTGCAAGTAAGAAAGCACCCACACCGTAATCGATGTTGTCTTCTTCTTTCACTTCACGCGGATTGAAAGCAGGAAGCTGAATCCAGCCTAATTTGCCCTCAGAATTGACCGCACTTTCTAATGCAGCCCACGCTTTTTCAACCACTGGCAAATAAGTTGCACGATCTAAAATGCCTTGATTGATCCCCCAAGCTAATGCGTAGCAGAATAATGCCGTTGCACTGCTCTCTTTCGCAGGGAACGTTTGCGGATCAAGTAAGCTCGCTCGCCAGAAACCATCTTCGTGTTGGAATGGTAAAACGATTTCTGCAAGCTGACGATAAAGGGTTAAATAACGCTCACGTTCTGGATAGCCTTCGGGCATATCACGGAATAAGCGTGGAATCGCTGCAATCACCCAACCTACGCCACGTCCCCAAAAGACTTTTTCACCATTGGCTTCACGCAATTCACCGCCTTTGCCATCTGGAATATAACGATAATCACGGTAGAACAAGCCTGTTTCTTTATCTTGTAAATGATCAACAGAATCCCACCACGCTTGGTTTGCGTAATCACGATATTTGCTTTCGCCCGTTAAGGTGGAGAGAGTAAAGAACACTTGTGGTGCCATAAAGAGTGAATCACACCACCACCAATCTTCACGCCCCGGTTTTGGATTTGCCAGCATATCTTCTACAAAGTTGATGGTTGGCTCTAAGGCTTCTGGTTGATTAAATAACGGATACACATCAAGATAGGATTGTGCACAAACCAAATCATCGGCAAAGCGTAAATGTGGTCCTGTGCGGAAACCCGTGTGCAAGGTGTAATCTAATGCCCCATCTAAAAAGGTTTGTTCGCCTGTTACTTTCCACGCGTTGGACACGCTTGCCCAAAATACCGCGCGATCCCAGTCTGTGTCTTTAATAAAACGAATACGACCTGTGCGGCGTACAACAGTGCGAGTTTGATGTGCTGCCTGCCATTGATACACTTTTTTCATCAATGCAAGAGTTTGCTGTTGTTGAGGGTTCATAATTTTTCCTCTTTTATTTTAAGCCAGAATGCTTATAGTCCGTCTGTTTCGTCTTCATCATCTTGCGAAAGAGCGGCAAGATCTTGGCGTAAATCTTTGATTTGGCTAAATTCGCCATTGGCAAGACAATCCGTTAATTCACGCAAGGTGAATTCCTCACGTTCTAATGCCGCATTGACGATCATTGATAAATTTGTGCCAGCCACTACTTCGACATTAGGATCTTGCAATAAGAGATTGATTGCTCGATTACAAGGAGAACCGCCATAAAGATCCACTAAAAATAACACACCGTTCCCTGAGTTTACACGCTCTTTCGCCGCTAATAATTGGGCTTCTAGCTCATCAGTGGACATAGATTCTAAGAAATCAACAAATTCTAATTGCGGTTGTTCGCCAACAATAGCTTGTACAGCAGAACGCATACCCGAAGCAAAATTAATATGACCTGATACCACGATACCTAACATAAGCTGTCCTTGTTTTTCTTGTTATTGTGGAGGGAATGAGAGCTATCTCATTCCCTGATTTCGTTGATTACTCAACAGTGCATTAGATAATGCCGATTAAATGTCCAACCACACCGAAAGCAAGCATACTGAAGATCAATACTGGTGGTTTTGCCCAGAAACCTGTGCCTTTTACTAATTTAAACATTAGGAAAACTAAGGCTAATGGTAACAAGTTTGGCATAATCTTATCGAAAAGTGCGGTCTGTAATTCCACCACTTTTCCACCCATTTCTATGGTTGCCGTGGTTTTAAAGCGTATGAAGGTCGCACACAATGCCCCGATAACGAAAATACCCATAATGTTCGCCGCTTTAGCTAAACGCTCGGTAGAATCACTCATATTTACCATTGCAGCTGTACCGGCTTTGTATCCCATAAACATCAAGCTGAAGTACACAAAGAAGTGTAAAATTTGATATAGGATAAAGAACACGAACGGCCCCGCAATCGAACCTTCAATTGCAATAGATGAACCTAATGCAAGGGTTAATGGCATAATGGTCATATGGTCGATACCATCACCGATACCCCCAGTTGGGCCCATACCAGCTACTTTCATTACGTTGATAGTAGATGGTTTTTCTTTATTTTCTTCCATCGCAATGGCTGTACCAAGCAAGAAAGTAAAGAGTTTTGGACTTGCATTGAAGAATTGTAGGTGGTTTTTCAATGATTTCGCTAAATCATATTTATTGTTACCGTGAATTTTCTTCAACGCTGGGATAATTGAATATGCCCAACCACCTGCTTGCATACGTTCAAAGTTGAAGTTTCCTTCCATAAACAAACCACGAATCGCACATTTCCAAAGATCACCTTTTGTAATCACTTTGCGAACGGTTTGATCTTGATACGCATCGATATCATCAACAAGATTTACTTGATTATTTACGTTTTTAGATTCCATCTTCGAACTCCTGTGCTTGTGATTGGTTGTTGTTATTGCTGTTACCTGAGAAGTAGAAATAAAGTACTGCGATTGAACCACCGATGATTGCAACAGCCATAATTGGTAGTTTTAAGTAAGTGGTTGCAACGAAACCGATGAAGAACACACCCGCAACTTGTTTTGACCACATAATTTTTAATAACATTGCAAAACCGATTGCTGGAACTAAACGCGCACCTAAGCCTAAACCTTCTAATAATGCTTTTGGTGAGTTATTGTTGATCCAATCTGCTGCGTGTTCACCGAAGTACACGGTAATAAAGGCTACGATTGCATACATTAATGAACGTAATGAAATCGTCGAAATCAATAAGAAATCAATACCATTTGGATTCGCTTGTTCTGCATACTCATCGGCTTTACCCATTGTGAATGAAGTTAATGCGAAGAAACCAATCACCAACATTTGCATTAATACTGCAATTGGCATACCTACACCCATTGCCACTTCCGCGCTTTGACCTGTCATTGCAGCGAAAGCCACTGCGGCGATAGTACCCATTGTTACATCTGGTGGCTGAGCCCCAGCATTAGGCACTAAACCTAACCAAGCTAATTCCAGTGTTGCACCTGTGATTAAGCCTAATTGCAAATCACCCATAATCAAGCCCACAACAGGCCCTGTGATTAACGGACGGTGGATATTTAATGCGACATCGTATTTATCGATACCACAGAAGAACGCCCAAACGGCGACTAATAATGCTTCAGTTAACATAAACGCTCCTTATTGAGTATTAAAGATATTGTTTAATATCGATTTCTTGTGCATCTGGCGTATTTTGGATTGTGCAAGTTACTCCTGCATTCAACATACGACGGAACGCGTCAAGATCCTTTTCATCAACAGAAACCGTTTTAGTCAATTGTTTTTTTCCTTCATGGAAGTGCATATTACCAATATTGCAATGTTTAATAGGCACTCCACCTTCAACTAAGCGTGCGACATCTGTTGGGTTATTACATAAAATAAAGATTTTTTGCTGTGGCGATGCTTTATGAATCACATCAATCGTTTTCTGAATTGTAAAGAAACGTACCGCATATTCACCACCCGCTGAAGCTTTCATTCCTGCTTGCATAAATGCCGCATTTGGACCTTCTGCCGCTTCATCGTTTGCCACTAAAATCAAATTGGCTTCGGAGTGTTTACCCCAAGTAATACGGATTTGTCCGTGTAATAAACGCTCGTCAATTCGTGTCCATACAATATTAGGTGCTGACATAAAAATCTCCTTAATTATGAATTAAATGGGTGAATAATAACGCCTTGAACCACACGATTTACTTCACCTGTCGGACAAGGGTTGTCAGTGGTGATACCACGACTGAATGAACTATAGAATGAATTAATTTGTGCAAACACAATATACGGGAACAACAAGGCATAATCTGGCGCATTGCTAAAGCCTTCCACTTCAATCACATCCTTGCCTTCCACGCCCGCTTGCGCAGTTAAACACACAACACGACTTGCGATATTATCGCGGCGTAATTCATTATATAAATCAAGATCATATAAACGGGTATAAGGTTGATTTGATAAAAATTCCACCACTACCGTTTTAGGATTTACAATAGATTTTGGTCCGTGGCGGAAACCTAACGGTGAATCATAGGTTGCCACAATGCGTCCTGCGGTTAATTCCAAAATTTTCAATGCAGATTCTTGTGCCAAACCTTGCAAGCCACCGCTACCTAAATAGATAATGCGTTCCATATCTACCTGAGAGAGTTGACGTGCATAATCCACATAGCGTGGGAGCAATTTTTCTGTGGCATCGCAAATAAATTGTAGCTGTTCAACCACTGAGCCTTTTGGCAATAAGAACACGGAAAGTGCTGATAACATCATTGAGCTAAAACTTGATGTCATTGCGAAACCGCCGTCATTGGTTTGTGGAGGCATTAATAAGGCTAAAGTGCGGTCATTTTTTTGTGCATTTTGATACAACGCCCCTTGCTCATTACAAGTAATGAATAAGTGATAACAGTTAGTTAAACACTGATTGGCTAATTCCACTGCTGCCACACTTTCAGGACTATTACCTGAACGTGCGAAAGAAATTAATAAGGTTGGCACGTCTCGTGAAAAATATTGGTAAGGGTTAGACACAATATCTGTTGTGGCAATAGATTCCACACGTTTATCCGTTAAGGTTAAAACGAAAGGCTGTAAGGAATGCCCCACAAAAGCGGAAGTTCCTGCGCCAGTGAAAATCACACGTCCATTTGCTGCATTCATCACAGGTGCGATGAAATCTAAGATTTGCTGACGCTGTGTATCTACCGTATGCAACGCTTGTAGCCAAGCTTGAGGCTGATGTTCAATTTCTTTTGCGGTCATAATGGCTTTACCTGCCACTAATTCGCTTTCTGAAAACCCTAAATAATTTGTCATCTTATCTATCCCCAATTATTTATTGAAAAAACTTGCTAAGGCGTATTGGCGAACCGCCGCACGCACTTTATCTAACACTATGTCTTTACCACGAGGGGCTAATGTACCTGCACGCACGGCGGCATATTGTTCTGGTAAATACTGGCTTAACAATGGTAATGGAATATCTACGTTCTCAAAATTAGCAAATAATTTTTCCACTGCCGCTGCAATTTCAGGATTAGTCCAGTAATAACGGATACGATCACTAAAGCTAAAACTTCTTGCAAAACGTTGCTCTAACTCGGTACCGTGATAGTATTTTTGCCAGTTTTCTGGGTGTGCTAACATTTGCTCTTCAAGCACAGCGAGTAAGTTGGAGCGCTGTTCTGCCGGGAATAAATAGTCTTCCATTGCACATAACGCATATAAGCCTTCACGCAATGCAAATGTTAATGCTGGCCCAACTTTTAAAATCGCGAAGTGATTTTTTACTAAGGCTTTGTAAGCTTCTTCTGTTTGATAATCAGTAGAATGCGCTTCAAACACTAAATTTTCATAATCATTGACCACTTGGCTTAAGGCTTGCGCTTTCTCAGGAATAAAATCAATCACTTTTGTATGATCAAACTCTACCCCTGGCTGCACCACCAAACCAATTACGCGTGGCCAAATATGCTCTAACCCAACGCGTGCAAAGGCTTGTTGGTGGGCATTGATAGTGGCTTTCGCAGCACTTGGTGAAGTAACTTCTAGTTCAGCGATTTCTTCTGCTTCACCACCTGGTACAGGAACTTCTGTGCCAACAATGTAAACAATACGATCCGACAAACCATTTTTTGACGCAGTTTGTTCGGCAACCACAGCTAAACGAGCCGCACGTTCTGCCACAATTTCATCAGACAAAGGCACAGGATCGCCTTTGCAAGACATACTGCAATCTAAATGAATTTTTTCAAAACCTGCTGCGACATAAGCTTCAATAAGTTTCTCAGCATTTGCCATTGCTTCATCAGCTGTTAATCCTTGCCAACGATTAGGCCCTAAATGGTCGCCACCTAAAATTAGTTGATCACGCGGAAATCCTACTTCATCTGCTAATTTTTCAACAAAGTGGCGAAAATCCAATGGCGTCATTCCTGTATAACCACCAAATTGATCCACTTGGTTAGAGGTTGCTTCAATAAGTAATGGCGTTTGATCTTGTTTTGCCTGCAACAATGACGCTTCTAATACAAGCGGATGAGCAGAACAAACCGAATAAATTCCGGTTGCCTCGCCCGCTTTATGTCGTTGAATTAGGTTTAGCAAAATACTCATTTTTATTTACTTCCTTTTCGGTATACTAAATTTCATTTTCGTCATTATGAAAGAAATTTCACTTTCATATTGTTTTATGCTGATTATAACGAAAGAAATCAAAACAAAAAAATACCAAAATCAAAATCTGTGATCTAATTCACAAAATAAAATATTTTTTCTAAAACGACGTTTTAAAATATGGAGATTAGGATTTTTTTATGAAAAAATAACCGCACTTTGTTTAATTAAGAAGTAGCGCGAAGTGCAACTAAGTCAAAGATAAGGAGTAATCAGATGAGTATTTCACGTCGTAATTTTATTAAAGGTGTTGCGACAACCGGTGCGGCAGCAGCGCTGTCAACCACTGCGGTGAATGCAGTCGCCAATAATAATGCTAAAGATTCAGCCAAAAAATCAAACAATCCACCACTGAACCTATTAATCGTATTCCCAGATGAAATGCGTGCAATGGCGCAAGGGTTTAAACATCAAGATCCTGCCATCACCCCACATTTAGATGCTTTTGCGAAAACTGCTAAAGTGATGGATCAAATGGCATCAAACTATCCGCTTTGTTCACCATTCCGCGGTATGTTTATGACAGGTAAATATCCGCTACACAACGGGGTAACAGGTAATACCCACGACTACGGTGGTAAAGTGGGGATTGAACTTTCACCTTATGCGAAATGTTGGTCTGATGTATTAAAAGATGAAGGCTATTCATTAGGTTACATTGGTAAATGGCATTTGGACGTGCCGCAAGAGCCGTACATTAAGAGCTACAACAACCCAATGGAAGGACGCTATTGGAATGATTGGACACCACCAGATCGCCGCCACGGTTTTGATTTCTGGTATTCTTATGGTACTTATGATCTTCATTTAAAACCAATGTATTGGGGCAATGACACGCCGCGTGAATACCCTGAATATGTTGATCAATGGGGGCCTGAACACGAGGCAGATATGGCGATTAAATATCTTCGTAATGAAGAAAACAAATATCGCGATCCAAGCAAGCCATTTGCCTTAGTGGTTTCAATGAATCCTCCTCATTCGCCTTACGATCAAGTGCCACAAAAATACCTTGATATGTATCCACAAAGTTCAAAAGAACTTAACACTCGCCCAAATGTAGATTGGGATAAAAAATATCAAGAAGGCTATGGCCCACAATATTTCAAAGAATATTTAGCAATGGTCAGTGGGGTTGATGAACAATTTGGGCGCATTCTAGCCGAGCTAGATAAACAAGGCTTGGCAGACAACACCCTAGTAGTGTTCTTCTCTGACCATGGTTGTTGTATGGGATCGCACGGTGCACCGACCAAAAATAATATTTATGAAGAATCAATGCGTGTGCCAATGATGTTCCGCTTACCGGGTAAAATCCCTGCTGGGGTAAACGAAAGTCTAATGTCAGCACCAGATATTTATCCAACGATCTTAGATTTACTTGGTTTTAAAGACAGCATTCCAGATAGCGTAGAAGGGGTAAGTTTAGCCGAGCAAGTGCTATACGATAAAGGTATTAGCCCAACCTCTCAGCTTTACCTCTTTGTGCCTTATGGTCAGCCTTCTTTCGGCAGACGTGGCGTGCGCACAAAAACTCACACATTAGAAGTTGATCGTCAAGATGGCGAACCATTGAAATATAAACTCTTTGATAATGTGGCAGATCCATACCAAATGAAGAATATTGCAGATAGCAATCCTGAATTGGTACAAAAACTAATCAAAGAAGAATTATTACCTTGGTTAGAAAAAACCGGTGATTCTTGGCGTCCAGTGGAATTCATTACTGGCCCAACGAAAAAAATGAGAAAACAACTGGAAAGCTGCTCTGCGCCAAAAGCCTAGCAGCCTAGCCCGCATTGCACTTGCAGTGCGGGAAAATCGGAGCGGATAAATGCCAACGCAACCTCAAATTCGTTTTACTGAACGACCTTATTTAGCTCACGAACATCCTCGTTTACGGGATTATTGGCGGGCATTTAAGGAAAGATTGCAGCGTTCACTCAAACGAAAAGCCTTGTTTGGCAATACTGATCCTCTTATTGATAAACAGCTCAAACAGGCATTTACAAAGGATTCCACCTTTTCGCAAGAAAAGTTTGAATTATTGGTGAGTTATTTTATCCGCTCCTTTCTTCATTACGCCAATGATTGCTATGCTCGTGCCGATTACCACGGCTATCCCTCAGAACAAGGCATGGTTTCCGATTCCATTGAAGGAGCCGCACGCAACTATCCTTTGTTGGCAGCCTATTTACATTATCAGTCTAATACCAATTCCCCCCTTGTTAAGCAAGTTCAACAGGCCTTATCCGCAGGCTTTCTCAATGCCACTGATCCCTGCCATTCAGGCTACTGGGGAGAATTAAAAAGTTTTCAGCAAACAATCTGCGAAAGTGCGGATTTTGCTTTGGCTTTGTGGTTAAGCAAAGAACACATTTGGGTACATTACAACGCCCAGCAAAAACAGCAAATCATTGATTGGTTACGCCAAATTAACCAAGTGCAAACCGTGGACAACAACTGGCATTTGTTTATTTTATTAGTGCAATTTGTGGTAAAAGATCTTACCGGCATTGATGAAATCAACCACGAACGCTATCAACGGATTAAAGAATTTTATGTGGGTAATGGCTGGTTTCGTGATGGCGAGAAAGGCAATTTCGATTATTACAACTCTTGGGGCTTTCATTATGGGTTATTTTGGCTCGACCAAATTTCCCCCAATTTTGACCGCACTTTCATTCAACAAAGTGCGGTGGAATTTTGTCAAGATTTTCACTATTTATTTGCGCCACAAGGTTTTGCTTTTTTCGGGCGCAGCCTGCCCTACCGTTTCGCCGCACCTACTGCTTTAATTAGCACAATGATCCAGCAAGGCAAAACGGACGGACGTGGCAAACGGATTTTCTCCACCCTCACGCACTTTTTTATCCATCATCAAGCCATTCAACAAGGCAATGTTACGCAAGGCTTATTCCAAGCGGATAGACGGTTGATTGATCCTTACAGCGGTGCAGCGAGCGGGCTTTGGTCGTTACGACCGCTGATTTTACTCCTTTATGGCAGCCAACAGATTGATTTCTGGCAAACGGAAGAACAGCCCCTTGCCATCGAACAGCAAGACTACGACATCAGCATACCAGCGATTAATTTAAGAATCATTGGCACACAAGCAACACAAGAAATTGTGGCGTTATTCCAACATCAACAATACCCCAACGCCCCATTCAGCCAAGCGTGCCTGCAACGACAAAATATATTAAAACGAGGCTTAGAATGGCTTTGTGGACGCTCAACTAGGGAAAAAAATAATCTATTGCGCAAAGGGGTTATCTCATTTTCATCGAAACTCTCTCTTTATCTTGCTGATAAAGAGAAAAATTAATTGAAAATCTACCGCACTTTCAAACTTAAGTTGGCAATACCATATTGAAAAATAAGGTGTTTTTATGCCTATTTGCGAAAAAATAAGGCGTTATTCCACGCCTTATTTTTAGTAAATATATGTTATTCCGCCACAGGATAATGCTGATAGCCCAGCTGTTTCGACACATTACGTCCCGCTTGGTGAAGCAAGTCCACAAGGTGAGTGAGGTTTTCTTTTTCAAAACGCACTAATGGCAATGAAATCGAAATGGCGGCAATGCAATGTCCAAAGCGGTCGTAAATCGGTGCGGCGACACAATGTAGTCCGACCTCTTGTTCTTCTTTATCTTCAGCATAATGCTGTTCACGCACCAATGCTAATTCTTGCTTGAGTTCTTCGATATTTTTAAGCGTGTTCGCCGTGTGCGGGATAAATTCCACCTCTTTCAACAAGGTTTCCACTTCGTCATCAGTATGTGCGGAAAGTAACACTTTCCCAATCGCCGTACTGTACGAAGGATTTCGCCGCCCCACTCGGGAATACATTCTTAAATTGTAAGTGGAATCAATTTTATGTAAATACACAATCTCGTTGCCATCAAGCGTGCCTAAATGCAGGGTTTCGCCTGTTTGTTTTGAAATTTCTTCCATTTCTTTATTTGCCAACTCAATCAAATCCACATATTCCAATGCCCTTGCACTGAGTTCAAATAATTTTAAGGTTAAGCGATATTTATCCGTTTCACCTTCTTGAGCCACAATCCCTAGGCCTTTCATCGTTTGCAAAAAACGATAGATCGTGCTTTTCGACATCATTAAACGCTGAGCAAGATCCGTTACACCAATTTCCTTTTGTTCACTTAACGCATCAACAATACCGAATACTTTCAATACTGATGATACGACATCGGGTTGAGTATCTTTTTCCATAGTGCCTCTAAATATCATAAAAGAATTGCCTGTGCATATTAACACAAGCAATATTTTTGAAAAGCAGAAAAAATAAAATCGTATTTCATTTTTATTGAATAAAAGCATTAATAAATTTATAATTGGCTTTATTTCACTCACTTTATTATTAAGGGGGAAAAAGTGAAAAAAATTGCAATTATTGGCGAATGTATGATTGAGCTGAACGGTGAGCCATTTGGCAATATGTGGCAAACTTACGGCGGGGACACGCTTAATACCGCTACCTATCTTGCCCGAGTAAGTAATCCACAAGATATTGATGTGCATTATATTACCGCAATGGGGGCGGACAAACTCAGCCAGCAGATGATTCAACATTGGCAACAAGATCACATCAATACCGACAACGTGCTGATTGATCCCCACCGCCAAGCGGGGCTTTATCTCATTCAACTTGATAAATTTGGCGAACGCACCTTCCTTTACTGGCGTTCCGAATCTGCCGCTCGTTATCTTCTTCAACACCCTGACTATTCCCAAGTACAACAGCAACTCAGCGAAATGGATATGATTTATTTGAGCGGAATTTCCCTCGCCATCTTGCCAGATGCCGATCGCTACGCTTTAATCGCCCAGCTAAAACAACTTGCCAGCCAAGGGGTGAAAATTGCCTTTGACAGCAATTACCGCCCGAAACTTTGGGAATCCGTGGAAAAAACGCAAGAAATTTACACCGCACTTTTGCCTTTCATCGATCTAGCACTGGTTACGTTTGACGATGAACAAGCCTTATGGGGCGACAGCGAAACCGCTCAATCCGTGCAACGTTTGAAAGATTTTGGGGTTAAAAATATTGTCCTCAAGCAAGGCAAAGACGGGGCATTATTCTGCGATGCACAAGGTAACGAACAGCACATCGCCACCACGCCGATCACTAATGTTGTAGATACCACTTCCGCTGGCGATGCCTTCAATGCTGGCTTTTTAAACGGTTATTTACGAGAAAAATCGCCACAGCAATGCTGTCAGCAAGGCAACCAAGTGGCTGGGCTCGTCATTCAGCACAAAGGGGCGATTATTGACAAAAACGCCACCGCTCACCTCATTCATCAATTTAATTAAGGAAAAACTATGAATACCGCACAAATTATTGAAAAACTTCGTGAATTTAAAGTGATCCCCGTGATCGCTCTAGACAACGCACAAGACATTCTTCCCCTCGCCGAAACCCTCGCCAAGAACGGTTTGCCCGTGGTGGAAATTACATTCCGCTCGGCAGCGGCAGAAGAAGCCATTCGCTTAATCCGCCAACACAACCCGAATATTCTTATCGCTGCGGGAACCGTGCTAACCAGCGAGCAAGTGGTGCAAGCGAAAAACGCAGGGGCAGATTGCATTGTTACTCCAGGCTTCAACCCAAAAATTGTGAAGCTATGCCAAGAATTGAATATCCCCGTAATGCCGGGCGTAAACAACCCGATGTCCATTGAAGCGGCGTTAGAGTTGGGTATCACGGCAGTGAAATTTTTCCCTGCGGAAGCCTCTGGCGGTGTGAAAATGATCAAAGCCCTACTCGGCCCTTACGCCCAGCTTCAAATTATGCCAACGGGCGGAATCAGCGTAAACAACATTAAAGACTATCTCGCCATTCCAAACGTGGTAGCTTGCGGCGGTTCTTGGTTCGTAGAAAAATCCCTTATCAACAGCCATAACTGGGAAGAAATCGGCCGTTTAGTGCGTGAAGCTGTTGCAATTACCAACGCCTAACTCGTCTAACAACGGAACAACGCCTTGAAATAAAAGTGCGGTGGAAAATTTTGAAAAATTCCACCGCACTTTTTTCTTATAATTCAAAACATCAATAAGGCACTTTCCCCGCTTTTTCAATTAATGATTTAAGATACGGAATATCATCGTGGCTTAGCATATCGATCAGGCCTTCGCTTAGCCATTGAATGATTTCACTTTCTGTATCGTAACCATATTTTTGGTTGTACATTTCTAACACGGGGATTTCTTTGGATTCATGCAGATACATTCTCACTGACAGCCCTGCTTTTTTGTAGGCAATTAAATCTTCTTTGCCAACATAGTGGTATTCCACGCAAACACTGCTGGCGTTTGATCCCAACACCGCACTGAGCTGATCGTTATAGCGTGCGAGGGTAACCACTTGTAGGCGTAGGCTCGGTAGCAGAGCTTTGACTTTATTAATTAAAACGTGATCAAAGCCTAATAGCAAAATTTGATCTACCGTGTTGGTTCGTTGCAAAATCTCTGCCAGCACTTCGGCAAAACGCTGATGATTACGGCGTTGTTTGGCTTCTACAATCAAGCCGACATTATTTTCTAATGCCCATTTCAACACGGTTTCTAATTCCACAATGTGAGTACCTTTGAATTCAGGTGAGAACTTTTCACCAAAATCATAGCGTTGTAGTTCAGCAAGAGTCATTTGTTCCACATAACCTTCACCATTAGAAACGCGTTCGATCGAAAAATCGTGGATAACCACCATTTTTTCATCTTTTGTCATTGCAATATCAAGTTCAATGCTATGTGTTCCAGCCTCTAATGCGCCGATAAAAGCGGGCATTGTGTTTTCTGGATACTTAGCACTGTAACCGCGATGGCTGTTCGCCAAAATCAAGCCTTTCTCTGTAACGTTAAATTCAAATGCCATTTTTAACCTCTCTTTTAATTCATTTTAAAAACTAAATTCATTTTAGAGATAATAGAAACATAGCGCAAATACTATCGCAAATAACAGGGATAAATATCTAATTTTCGTGATCGAACTCACAAAAACAAACTTAAATGAGTTTATTTTTTAAATTGTAATTGATCGCGCTTTATCTTCTAGTTTAGAGTATCCACAAAATTATCATCGAGGAGGAATCGATTATGGCAAAACTAGAATTACGCAATATCACCAAAAAATTTGGTGATTTCTATGCAGCAAATAATATTTCGTTTAGTGCTGAAGAAGGGGAATTTGTTACCTTGCTCGGCCCGAGTGGTTGCGGAAAAACCTCGTTACTAAAATTGATTGCAGGCTTTCATCGTGCTGATGAAGGAGAGATTGTGATTGGCGATCGCCCCGTGAATAACATTCCACCAGAAAAGCGTAACACAGCGATGTGTTTTCAGTCCTATGCCCTTTTTCCGCATTTGAACGTTTCGCACAATATTTGCTACGGCTTGAAACAGAAAAATGTGCCGATTGATGAACAAATCGCCCGTTTAAATGTGGCATTGAAGCAAATGGATTTGGAAACACAAAAGTTGAAACTGCCCTCTGAGCTTTCAGGCGGTCAGCAACAGCGTGTGGCATTAGCAAGGGCAATGGTAACCCGTCCTGATGTAATTTTATTTGATGAGCCATTATCAAACCTTGATGCCAAATTGCGGGAAAGTGTACGTTTTGAAATTAAGCAACTTTCTCATCAATACAATCTTACCAGTATTTATGTTACCCACGATCAAGCGGAAGCCTTATCAATGTCAGATAAGATCATCGTGCTAAACAAGGGTTCAATTGAGCAAGTAGGTACACCGCAAGAAATTTATTACCAACCAAAAAATCGCTTTATTGCCGATTTTATTGGCGTGGCAAACATTACTAAAGCGAACGTTAAACATTGGCAAGATGATCTCTATCAAGTGGATTCCCTTTGGGGCAAATTTATTGTGCAATCCGCCCATAAGCCTGTGGCTGAGAATATTTATATTTGTTTCCGCCCTGAAGATGCAATCCCTTGTGAGCCAAATAGCAACGTGGAAAATAAATTTAGCGTCAAAGTGCTACAAACCGCCTTTATGGGCAATATGACTGAAGTGCAAGGCTTGGTAACTTCAGGTTTGCCAAATGAGAAAGTGCGGTTGCAATTAACCAAATTTTCGCCGTTGTTAAATCAATCAGAAGAATTATTTTTCACCCTCGCGCGTGATGCCATTCGTTTCTTGGAGGCAGTATGAAATCGGTAAAACAAGATCTCAAGGCTTGGCTACTGTTAAGCACAGGGCTTGGCACGATTTTATTATTAATGGGTTCAACCTTTTATTTGGTGGTGGCACAAAGTTTCGGCTTGCAAAATATGTATGGCGAACCTTCCCATTTCACCTTGGATTATTGGCAAGAAGTGCTTAGCAATCCTATCTTTCATAAGTCTTTTTGGTATTCGGTACGCGTTTCCTTTCTTGGCGCGGTATTTTCCATTTTAGTGGCTTACCCTATTGCGCTGTGGTTGCGTAATCCAATTAAAGGCGAAGAATTTATTGTTACCTTTTTCCGTATGCCGATGCTTGTGCCGGGCTTGGTAGCCGCCTTTTTGTTTATGAATATGATTTCCTACCACGGTATTTTAAACGAAACACTGGTTTGGCTCGGCATTTGGCAAGAACCAAAATCCCTACAAAATGATAGCTTCGGCTGGGGCATTGTGATTTTGCAAATGTGGAAAAATATTCCTTTCGCCTTAATTCTTGTTGGCGGTGCGGTGAATTCACTGAAAAGCGATCTCTTTGATGCGGCGTCAAATCTGGGTTCAAACAGTTGGCAGCGTTTTATTTATGTGATTTTTCCACTCACACTTGGCGCAGTGCAAGTTTCCTTTATTTTGATTTTTATCGGTGCATTAGGGGATTTCGCCTTTTACAGCATTGCGGGTCCGCGTGATACCTACTCTCTCGCTCGCTTTATGCAAATGAGTGCTTATGAGTTTGAAGAATGGAATCAAAGTGCGGTGTTGGCAATGGTGATAATGCTGACTTCTGCCCTAGCCTCCATTCTCATCACCTTAATTATTCGTCCATTATCTGTTAAACGAGGAGCGGTAAAATGAACAGAATCCAAAGTAACAACACCCGTTTAATTAACCGCATTGTGCTGATCTTTTTTGTGGTGGTGAATTTTGTTTGGTTGGTGTTGCCTTTCTTAATGGCTGGGCTGTGGTCGCTGGTTGATCCGCAACACCCTTGGAGCTATCCCGATATTTTCCCGCCTGTGCTGTCTTTTGAGCGTTGGCATTATGTGTGGGAAAACACCGCCCTGAAAGAAGCAATGTTGAATAGCTATACCATTGCGCCGATTGTTTCTTTAATCGCCATCACGCTTGCCTTGCCAACAGCTTATGCCTTTGGACGAATGGAGTTTCGTGGTAAAAAAATTGCCGAACTCATCACCTTAATTCCGTTGGTGATCCCAGGAATGATCATTGCGCTATTCTTTAGTGCGGTGTTAATTCAGCTCAACATTAGCAATCCAATGATCGGCATTATTATCGGGCATACAGTAATGACATTACCTTACGCGATTCGCATTTTATCTTCAGGATTTTCTTCTGTTCCACAAGATTTGATTGATGCAAGTCGCGATCTTGGTGCGTCAAAATTCACCACCTTTAAAGATGTTTATCTACCTATGCTAAAACCCGCATTTTTGGCGTCAATTATTTTCTGTTTAGTGAAAAGTATCGAAGAATTTAGTATTTCTTTTGTCATCGGTTCACCAGATTTTATCACCGTGCCAACCATACTTTATTCTTTCTTGGGCTACTCTTTCATTCGCCCAAATGCCGCCGTGGTATCGATCATCTTACTAATTCCAAACGTTATCTTGCTGTTAATTATCGAGCGTTTATTGAAAGGTAACTATTTATCACAATCCACAGGCAAAGCCTGATTTCCACCAGAGGAGAAACAATGATGAAAACTCGTCTTATCAAAACCGCATTAATCAGTTTAGGGCTAACCACCGCCCTGTCCGTTTCGGCTTCCCAAGATCTCAGCCAAAAAAGCTGGGAAGAGATTGTGGCGCAAGCTAAACAAGAAGGCTCGGTAACCTTTAGCGTGTGGTATTTACAACCGCAATTCCGTCTTTTTGTCAAAGATTTTGAAAAAACCTATGGCATCAAAGTGAAAATTCCTGAAGGCACTTTAGACGGTAATATGAATAAGCTGATCGCTGAAAAATCCCTTAGTAAAGGGAAAATGGACGTGATCGCCATCGCAGCCGACAATTATCCTATCGTGCAGAAAAATGATGTGTTACGAAATCTCAACAGCTTGCCTAATTTCGCTCAAGCCAACCACGCTTTGCAAGGAGTGAAATTTGGCAATCAAGCAATGGGCTTTTGGGGCAATCAAACAGGCTTTGCCTATGATCCATTACGGGTTTCAGAAGATCAGTTACCACAAAGCTGGCAAGAAACCGTGAACTATATTCAAACTCACCCGAAAAAATTTGGTTATGCCGATCCAAATGGCGGTGCTTCAGGGAAAGCCTTTATTTTCCAAGCCTTGCTCAACATCAGTGGTAGTTATGATTATCAAAACACGCCTTTTGACGCAGCTCAAACCGAAAAATGGCAAAGCACTTGGGATTGGTTCAATAAAAATAAACAAAATATGGTACGCACCGCCTCGAACGCGGACAGCTTAACACGCTTAAATGATGGCGAATTAGATATTGTTTCCGCTTGGCAAGATCACTTGTTCAGCTTGCAAAAACAAGGTGCGGTAACACCAAGATTGAAATTCTATGTGCCAAAATTTGGTATGCCGGGCGGTGGTAATGTGGTGGTTGTCGCACAAAATGCTCCACACCCTGCAGCAAGTTTAGTGTTTACCAACTGGCTAGTTTCACCTGAAACGCAACAAAAATTAGCCGACCATTTTGGTACCCGCCCATTAAATGCCGAAGTGGGCGAAGCGGATATTCCATTCTTCCCACTAGATTGGAGCAAAGCCGCCATTGCTGATTTCACCAAAGAAGTGATCGCTAAATAATATTATTGATGAGTTAAGGTTATGCCTTAACTCATTTTTTCTCTCTTTTTTTGATTATTGTTGCAACAAAATCCATTTAGATTTAACGTTGTTATTGCAAAAGTGCGGTTAAAAATTTTGCAATTTTTATGGCATTTAGTGCAAATAATGCCCCTTCCTTTCTCTCAATATTGGAGGACATTCTATGAAAAAACTCACCTTAAGCCTTAATTTAGTTAGCTTACTTAGCTGCTCGCTGTTTTATCCAACCAATCTTAATGCTGCGCCTAATGTGCCAGACAATCACCAAGCACAAGCGCTGCAATTAGAAAAAATTGTGATTTTCAGCCGACACGGAATTCGCACGCCCTTAGTTGGTAAAGAGAGCATTTTATCCCAAGCTACCCCTTATCAATGGGTAAAATGGCAGGATAAAACGGGCTATCTCACTGCCAAAGGCGCAAGATTAGAAAAATTATTCGCGGCGTACTGGTCTGAATGGTTGCAACAAACGGGAATTCTTTCCTCACAATGCCCGAAAGATGATGTCTTTATTTACACCAACGCTCGTCCACGCACCATTGATACTGGCGTAAGTTTCGCGAAAGGGGCTTATTCACATTGTGCAATAAGAGTCAATTATCTAGGCGAATATAACACGATGGATAACACTTTTAATCCCGTGATTCGCAGCAAAGTAGATAAAGCCTTTGAACAAAAAGCACGCAAAGCGGTAGATGAATTAGTGGGCGAAGGTGGGTTTGCACAACTCAACAAACATCTACAAAGTAATTTCAACGCCCTCGCGACAGCCTTAAATCAAGAACAATCGCCATTATGCCAAGAAAAACAATTGTGTAATTTAGACCAAGAAGCCAATACGCTCACTTTCACCCAAGGTAAATACCCTAAAACCACAGGTGCATTACGCGATGGCACAGGTGCAGCAGATAGCTTCTTACTGCAATATTACGAAGGCTTCCCACCTAAAGAAGTCGCTTGGGGACGCATTGATAATCAAGAAAGCTGGAAAAAAATTGTTGATATAAAAGAGCGTTACAACCAATTATTATTCGGCACGCAAGTAATGGCAAAAGAAGCCGCAACGCCATTGCTCACCTTTATTCAAAACAGCTTCAAAGATTATGGTTATCGGCACCCTTACATTGAAAAAGCCCGTAATGCCAAAGTGGTATTATTAGTCGGGCACGATTCCAATGTTGGCTCGCTCTTACCATTATTGAAAGTGAAACCTTATCATCTGCCCGATCAGCTAGAAACCACGCCAATTAGTGGTAAAGTGGCATTTGAGAAATGGGTGAACGCAAAAGGCGAAGCCTTTATGAAAGTGGAATATGTTTATCAAACCATTGATCAATTACGCAACGGCACAAAACTTTCTTTAACAAATCCGCCAAATCGTATAACCTTACAGCTAGAAGGTTGCCCAACCAACGCGCAAGGTTTATGCAAAATGGATGATTTTTACCAAGCCGTTGAAAACGCCTTAAAATAATACCGTACTTTAGTTGTGCGAGTTAAAGTAACATTGAGTGATAAGCCTCTCTGATCGCAAAGTGAGGCTTTTATTTCATAAAGACAACAAAATGAAAAAAGAAAATTCCGTATTTAATTTAAAATCCAGCGAAAAATTGTTATTACGCCTCATACGTCAATATTCCCCTTCACGCAAGGAATTAAGTGTTTTGTCGGGCTTAACGGCAGGGGCAGTAACGCAATATTGCCGCAAGCTGCTGTTTCTCGGGCTGATTAAAGAAACGGAGAAAATGGTAAAAAAACGGGGAACGCCTTCTTTTCATTTAACTTTAAATCCCAATGCTTGTTGCTCGATTGGTATCACCTTTTCAGATAACTCATTTCAGCTCGCAATCGTGGATTTTATTGGCAATAAAATTGCCAATGAACGCTATGTTTACCACAATAGCGTGCAATTTGATGAATTATGCCAACAAATTCGCACCGCACTTCAGCAACTTTTAGACAAAAAATTTCTCGCTGAAGCAAAAATTCTCGGCATCGGTTTTTCTCTTTCTGGCTACCTATTGGCTGATCAATCCATTTCGTCCCCTTGGTTTCCGTTATTACAAAATATCCCTAACTTAGCCAACGTATTCAGCGAAAAACTGGGCTATCCTTGCTACATCGAAAACAACATTAACACCGTTGCCTTAGGGGAATATTATTCAGGTTTATGGAATGATATTGAAGATATGGTGGTGATTAGCCTTGATTTTGGTATCGGCGCGGGGATTATTTCACAAGGTAAGCTAATCCGTGGCGGTTTTGGCAACGCTGGGGAAATCGGCTTATTATTTCCTTATGGCTCACCACGCCCAAGTTGGAAAGATCTGAAAGAAAAACTTGGAGAAGACAATCAGAACGCTAACCTACTCGACAACTCAGCAGTGAAAACTTGGCTTGCCCATAGCCAGCTCCAAGTGTTATCGCTCATTCTCTCCGCTATTGCGTGGCTTGATCCAAAAGTGCTCGTACTAACAGGAATGTTACCCCAAACCTTAATCAATCAGCTTATCGATTACGTTAAAAATACAGAACAAATGCAAAACATCAACCGCACTTCAGCACAGCTCAGTGCCTCAAAAATAAAATTTGAAGATATTTCCATTGGCGCCGCCATTGTACCAATTTATCATTTCTTACAAGATGATGAGTAAATAATAAAGTGCGGTGCAAAAATCAGAAAAATTTGCACCGCACTTTTCCTTTATCTTGTTGTTGAGCGTAATGCAAAATAGCATTACAATTATCACAAAAATCAAAGGAGGAAAAATGGCAACACTTAATATTCGCCTTGATGACGAACTAAAACAAGAAGCTTATGCGGCATTACAGAAAATGAACCTGACACCAAGTGAAGCGGTAAGATTATTATTCCAATATGTCGCACAAAATAATAAATTTCCTATTCAAACGGTGTTAGTCAATGATGAAGATCTTGAATTGCTCGAAACAGTACGTCATCGCCTAGCCCACCCAGAAAAAGGCATTAAGGTTAGCTTCGATGAACTATGAGCTAGTTTTTGATCCAAGGGCGTTAAAAGAATGGCGTAAACTTGATGAAAATATAAAAGCACAATTTAAGAAAAAATTGGCTGAGATTTTGCGTAATCCTCACATTGAAGCTAATCGGCTTAGTCATTTTCCTGATTGCTATAAGATAAAACTACGCAATGCGGGATACCGTTTGATTTATCAAGTTCAAGATGAGCAAGTGATTGTTTTTGTTGTGGCTATCGGTAAACAAGAAAACAACCAAGCTTACAAAGAGGCAAAAAAAAAGCTATAAAAAATCCGTACTGTTGTACGGATTTTTTGTATTTGCTTTACGCTGAAAATTACTTCACACGCGAAACATATTCACCAGAACGGGTATCAACTTTGATCACTTCGCCTGTTTGTACGAATAATGGCACACGCACCACTGCACCAGTGCTTAATGTGGCTGGTTTGCCGCCTGTACCTGCGGTATCACCTTTTAAGCCAGGGTCAGTTTCTACGATTTCTAATTCTACAAAGTTTGGTGGGGTTACCGAAATCGGCGCACCATTCCATAAAGTTACGATACAATCCGCTTGGTCTAATAACCATTTTTCTGCATCGCCAACCGCTTTCGCGTCTGCGGAATATTGTTCAAATGTTTCTGGGTGCATAAAGTACCAGAAAGCATCATCTTTATAAGAATAGGTTAAGTTGAGATCCATCACATCAGCCGCTTCTACAGACGTACCTGATTTGAAGTTTACATCTAACACTTTGCCTGAAATTAATTTACGAATGCGAGTACGAGTAAAGGCTTGACCTTTTCCTGGTTTTACAAATTCATTTTCAACGATCACGCAAGGCTCGCCATCTTGCATAAATTTTAGACCTGGTTTGAAGTCAGTGGTAGTATATGTAGCCATATTATCCTCAAATAAAAAGAGCTTGTTTTTAAAAGTGCGTATTTTAACCCGAAATATCCCCATTAGAGAAGTAGAAAATTGGGCAGATCATCTTGCGAATGCCATTTCTGATCCAAAAGTCTTGTTAGAACACTTAAATCTTCCTCTTTCTCTTTTTGAAAAAGATTTTGCGGCCCGCAAGCTGTTTGCGTTGCGTGTTCCCTTGCCTTTTGTGGAACGAATGGAAAAAGGCAACCCGAATGATCCGCTCTTTTTGCAGGCAATGACGTCTCATTTAGAATTTGTGCAAGCGGAAGGATTTAGCAAAGATCCCTTAGAAGAACAGCATACAGCTGCGCCAAATATTTTACATAAATATCACAACCGTTTGTTATTTATGGTAAAAAATAGCTGTGCAATTAATTGTCGCTACTGTTTCCGCCGCCATTTTCCTTATGCCGAAAACAAGGGCGATAAGAAAAATTGGCAAAAAGCCTTGGACTATATTGCGCAACATTCAGAAATTGATGAAGTGATTTTCTCTGGCGGCGATCCCCTTATGGCGAAAGATCACGAGCTAGAATGGCTGCTAAAACAATTAGAAAAAATACCGCACTTACAGCGTTTACGCATTCACAGCCGTTTGCCCGTGGTGATTCCACAACGAATCACGGAAAAACTCTGTGCTTTGCTGGCACAATCCCGCTTTCAAGTGGTGTTGGTTACCCATATTAATCACCCGAATGAAATTGATGACGCACTTGCCACCGCAATGGCGAAGCTGAAAATGGCGGGCGTTACGTTGCTCAATCAAGCGGTTTTGCTGAAAAACATCAACGATAATGCCCTCACCTTGAAAGCCTTGAGCGAGAAATTATTCGCCATTGGCATTCTGCCCTATTATTTGCATTTGTTCGATAAAGTGGAGGGCGCAAGCCATTTTTATCTTGATGATGAAAGTGCGGTGGAAATTTACAAAGAATTACAAAAGCTCACTTCAGGCTATCTAGTGCCGAAATTAGCGCGCGAAATTGCCAATGAGCCGAATAAAACTTTATATTCTGCCTAATTGCTAATGGAACAATGGCAAAATATCCTTTAAAATAAGCAAAATTTGCACCGCACTTTATTTTAGTGCTTTTATTAACATAAGGTATCAACTGTGACTGAACAACATAAACCAGAAAATAACGCAGCCAACAAGGCGCAAAGTGAACTTGATTTAGAATTTAATCAAATGGAACCGATTACCCCTAAAAAACCAGTTAGCCAAGAACCTTCTTTACTTGATAAAGCAAAAGAAATGGTGAGTTCGTTAGGCAAAAAAGAAGGGACTTCAACAGAAACCAACACAGTTGAAACAAGCGAAAGCGAAGTATTGGTAGAAAACAATGGCACAACAGAAGAAGTGGTTGTTGAACAAAGTACACAAACGCAAGATGAGCCGATCAGCAGAAATCTTAATAAGCCTGAACGTTGGGCTATTTTAGGTTTCATTCCACCAAAATATCGCCGTATTTTCATCGTGTTATTACTGGCGGTGATCATTTTATTGATTATCTCTTGGTTAAAACCAAGTTCAGATACCGTCAATGCGTTTGAACAGCCGTCAAACAGCATTCCAACGCAGTTCCAATCGCTCAATCAAGAACAGCCAATGGAAAATAATGTGTTGGATAACTTAAACCAAGGGCAGCCTGCACAACAAGCAGATACACAAAATGCTCAAGGTAGCAGTGAGAATGCGCAAACTACTGTGGCAAATGCAGAAAATAGTGCAGACAATGCTCAAAGCAATCCTGCAACAAGCCCTGAGCCTGTTGCCCAGCCAAGCGTTCAAACAGAGCAACCTGTTGTGCCAGCAGTAAAACCGCAACCAACACCCGCTGAGCCAAAACAAGTGGTAGAAACGGTGAAAACGGCAAGCAAACCTGCTGCGGCACAAACACAGCCGAAACCACAGCCTAAGCCTGTGGCAAAAGCGACAACGCAAACAACCAATACAAGCAAACCAAAAGCAGAAAGCAAAGCTCAAACTGCGAGAAAAGCAGAGCCAAAAGCGGAGAAAAAAGTCCCTGTGGTGGAAGCAAAACCAGCAACGAACAAACCTACTGGCACAAGCAAAACCCTGACTATTCCGCAAGGCGTTTCGCTTATGCAAGTCTTCCGCGATAACAATCTGAATATTTCTGATGTGAATGCGATGACAAAAGCAAACGGTGCGGGCAATGCGTTAAGTAGCTTTAAACCGGGTGATAAAGTGCAAATTTCGGTTAATTCGCAAGGGCGTGTTGAACAGCTTCGCTTAGCCAATGGTAGCACCTTTATTCGTCAGGCAAATGGCACTTATCAGTATAAAAAATAAATCGTAAAAAAATAAACTGTTGAAAGAAACAAAAATGGCGGAATTTAATTTTCCGCCATTTTTTATCCTGACAAAAACGACAAAAATTACAACCGCACTTTCTCTCCGCCGAAATCGTCCAATAAATTTGACGTTAATTTAGCAAGAATCCCTGTCATCAACACAAAATCGGCATCAAAGCGTTGCGCCACATCTTCTTTCAAAATGTCGTCATTTTTTTCCCGCACTTCATCGGCAAACTTCAAGCGTTTTAAGGTGCCGTCTTCATTTAATACAAAGGTGAGATGCGCTTCCCATTCCAAAGCCAATTTGGTGATAGTTTTTCCAGATTGCAATAATGACAGAATTTCTTCCGCATCTAAGGCTTGCTGTTTGCAACGGATCACGGCGTTATCTTCACTGCCACGTAATTCGGCATCTTCCAATGCAATCAACCAATCTGGTGTGGCATCATTGCTCACCCAATGACTCATTGCTAAACTTGGATCATTGGCAAAAGCCAGCGGCACAACAGGCAGAGAGCCTAAGGATTTACGCAATAGTGCAAGGGCGTCCTCAGCACGCTTGCTTGAAGCCGCATCGACATAAACGAGCTGATTTTCACTATCCACCCAAATTGCCGTTTGCTGATATTTACTAAAGGCACGCGGTAGCAACATTGCCACCACATCGTCTTTCAGCGCTTGCTTTTCCACTTTCTTCAATTTGCGATTTTCTTTTTGCTCTAAATCAGCAATCCGCTGATCTAATTCGCGTTTTACAACGTGAGCAGGCAGGATCTTTTCTTCTTTGCGAGCCATTAATAAAATCTGTTTGCCCACCGAAAAATGTAACAACTCACTGGTTTTCAACGGTGAAACCCAACCAAATTTCTGCATATCCCCTTGACCACAAGGGTGAAACTCACATTGTGCAAGCTGTGCTTGCAACTGCTCGGCTGACCAATCTAATTCTTTAGTTAAACGATAGGCCATAACGTTCTTAAACCACATAGGCATTCCTTCTTTATTCGGGTAAAATGTGCCAACGAAAAACCTATTGTAACTGATCTTAAACAAAACTATGCAACAGAAATTAATTACTTTCATCGGCGGCGGAAATATGGCGCAAGCTATTGTGTTTGGTTTATTGAAACAGGGGTATCCTGCACAAAAAATTACCGTCAGCGATCCGAATGCAGATAAACTGGCGTTGTTTGCTGACCGTCAAGTGAATATTTCGCAAGATAATGTGCAAGCGGTACAAAATGCCGAAGTGGTGGTGTTAGCGGTAAAACCACAAGCCCTTGCGGAAGTGTGCCAGCCTTTAAGTGCGGTGGATTTTTCTGAAAAATTAGTGATCTCCATTGTAGCGGCAATTTCTGTGCAAAAACTCACCGCACTTTTGCCTAGCGCGCGCCATATTATCCGCGTTATGCCGAATACGCCAGCCTTGGTATCGGAAGGAATGGCAGGTTTATTTGCGGAACACAATGTTCCAGCCGATCTCAAAGCCTTTGCACAAGATTTAATGAGTGCCGTAGGGCAAGTTTGCTGGGTAGAGCAAGAAGATAATATGCACTTGATTACCGCTGGTTCTGGCAGTAGCCCCGCGTATTTTTTCTTATTTATGGAAGCGATGGAAAACGCCTTGAAAGCGCTCAATTTAGATGCACAAACCGCACGAATGTTGGTGCAACAATCCGCTCTTGGGGCGGCTAAAATGGTGCAACAACAGCCTGATGTGGCCATTTCTACCTTGCGTGAAAATGTGACATCAAAAGGCGGCACAACGGCGGCAGCGCTAAATGTTTTTCAGCAACAACAATTATCCCAAACTGTACAGCAAGCCATTGAAGCTTGCGTGCAACGTTCACAAGAAATGGAAAAATTATTTTGATGAAAATCAGCCCTTTTAATTGGTTAGCCTTGAGCTTTTTCGGCTATTACTGCGCCTATGGCGTGTTTGTGCCATTTTTCCCCGCGTGGTTGAAATCGCAATCTTACAACGAAGAAATCATCGGCTTTATTATTGCCAGTTCTTATGTTTTCCGCTTTTTAGGTGGGATCGTTTTCTCCGCAATGATTAAAAAAGAAGGGCATTTGCTCAATGCCTTACGGTATCTCGCTTGGGCAAGCTGTGGCGTAATGCTTTATATGAGCTTTGTGGCGGAAAGCTTCCCCTTGCTTTGCCTTGGTATAGCCTTATTTGCGATGATTAATGCGGCAGGAATGCCGTTAAGTGATACTCTTGCAACAACTTGGCAACAGCAAATTCATTTGGATTATGGCAAAGCGCGATTGATTGGTTCCGCTGCCTTTGTGGTAGGCGTTACGCTGTTTGGCAACATTATTGGCTTTATTGGTGAGAATTATACGGTATGGATTTTAACTGCATTGTTAGCCCTTTATGCCATAATGCAAATGACCACGCCAAAGATTTTGCCACAAGATACACAGACAAGTGCGGTGGAAAATTCCGTTGGATTTTTGCAGTTATTAAAAAATAAATGTACGTTACGTTTAATTATTGCCATTTCTCTTATTCAAGGTTCGCACGCCGCTTATTATGCTTATAGCGTGCTGTATTGGCAAAGCATCGGCATTTCTGTGCAGACAACCAGTTTACTGTGGGGATTAAGCGTGGTGGCGGAAATTTTGCTCTTTTTCTTTTCCACCAAATTATTCCGTTTCTGGAAAGTCAGCACCCTATTTTACTGTGCCGCCATCGCTTGTGTAGTGCGTTGGGGCGTGTTAGGCAGTGCGACAAGTCTTTGGCTAATTGCCTTAGTGCAATTATTGCACAGTTTAACTTATGCCCTTGGTCATTACGCCATGGTGCGTTACATCACCACGCAACCACAAAATGCTATGGCGAAATTGCAAGGCTTGTATAACGGCATTTCAAGTTCGGCGGTGATCGCCTTACTTACCGCATTGGCTGGCGTGTTATACCCAATTTCCCCACAAATGGCATTTACGTCAATGATGATTTTTGCCCTGCTCGCATTGCCGATTATTCCACGCAAGGTAGAAGCATTTTTGATTCGACGTGTGGAGTAGCCTTTTTGATGAAAGACAGCGCCTTAATCGATCTTTTTCTCAATGAACAATGGCTAGAAAAAGGGCTTTCGGAAAATACCATTCAATCCTACCGTTTGGATCTTAGTGCGGTGGCAAATTGGCTCGAAACGCAAAATCTCACCTTTGAAACCTTAGATGCCATTGATTTGCAAAGCTTTCTTGGTGAGCGATTGAACTTGGGCTACAAAGCTACAAGCACAGCAAGATTATTGAGCGCGTTGCGTAAATTCTTTCAATATTTATATCGGGAGAAATATCGCACAGACGATCCAAGTGCGGTGCTAACTTCGCCAAAATTGCCGAGCCGATTACCAAAATATCTAACAGAACAACAGGTTACGGATTTGCTCAACACCCCTTGCGTGGAAGAGCCGTTAGAATTACGCGATAAAGCAATGTTGGAATTGCTTTATGCTACAGGTTTACGGGTTACCGAGCTGGTTTCACTTACTCTTGACAACATCAGCGTGCAACAAGGCGTGGTGCGTGTCATCGGCAAAGGCAACAAAGAACGCATTGTACCAATGGGCGAAGAAGCCGCTTATTGGATCAAACAATTTATGCTTTATGGCCGAGCCGCATTGCTAGACGGACAGCCTTCAGACGTGCTATTTCCCAGTCGGCGCGGCACTCAAATGACTCGCCAAACCTTTTGGCATCGCATTAAACATTACGCCATTTTAGCGGATATTGACAGTGAAGCGCTCTCGCCTCACGTATTACGACACGCCTTTGCAACGCACCTAGTCAATCACGGTGCAGATCTCCGCGTGGTACAAATGCTCTTAGGACACAGCGATCTCTCCACCACCCAAATCTACACCCACGTCGCCAAAGAACGCTTAAAACACTTGCACGAAAGGTATCACCCAAGGGGGTAAAATTTGTGAAAAAACGACCGCACTTTTAATTCAGAAAAATATAGCTAGGTTCTATTTCAATACGTTAGGTTGAATTTTGAAGTGCGGTGATTTTTTGGAGATTTTAAGAAAGATAAAGAAAATTACTTTAAGAATAAATCTCCCCAACTTCTCTTTACTAAAGATTGGCTTAAAAACAAGCATACTAAATGTATGAAAGGAAAAATTAAATTCCCGTGTAAATTGCCTTTATTTTTAACAAATTTTTAGAAAAGTAACGCCGAGCGAGAGCGAAGCGAACATCAGGCTTACTTTTCGTGAAGAAAATTTGTTAAAAATGAAGATCAGCAATTTAGTCGGGGGCTTTTTTCTTTGCCTACTTTCTTTTGAGCAAACAAAAGAAAGTAGGTCGCTCAAGAGCGAAATCTGTTAGTTATTCCAAAGAAAAAGTAATTAGCTAAAATAACGATAGCGTAATTAAAAATATTTTAAATTTATGCCTAAATAAAATAATTACTCAATTTTTTCCTTAGGCAAAATCACCTTATTATAAAAGCTACCGTTGATTTGGGTTTTATGTAAATGATAAAGATGATATGCCTTAAATGCAGCGGCATCAGGTTGTTGTGGATTGTGCCAAAATTCTTCTAATGAGCCTTGATGGGTTATATCTGGAATGTCGTAATGCGTGCGTCCTAGTGTAATTACGGGCATATTATGGATTAATGCGGATAAGCCGCTGGTGCTGTTAAGCGTTACCATTCCTTTGCCGTGGCGAAGTAACACAGGCATTGGTATGTCATAGACATAAAACAAACGCCCTTGGAGTTCTGGGTGTTCTGAGAGATAACGCTGAATAACCTGTTTATAGCTGATAAATCCTCGATCCATTGGGTGATGCTTTACGATTAATTTTAGTGAAGTTGGGGCATTTTTTACAAAAGAATCTAACACATAGATCAAAAATTGTTCTACGCTATCGAAATCGCAATGTACCCTTACTTGGCTGTCATCATAAACTTGCAGCGGTAAAATATAAAAATCACCTAATTTATTTTTCTTAATTTTACGAATAAAACATTGCTCTTTTATCCAATGATAAACACGCTTCATTCCTGAAATGAGCCATAGTTTTATATAATAATTGAGATTATAGACTCTATGATGTTTATAATAAGGGAATTCTTTTTCTTTGCATCTGGAGATTACATAATATTGTGTAGCAAGTTTTGCCATTGGAAAAAAACCGTTTGCTACTGGAATTGGCTGAGAAATTGGGGGAAGTTCTTCAGCTTGTTTTAAAAAAAATTGCTTATCTCTTGGTAACGGTGAATAGGCATTCACGCCTTCTTTTTCTAAGGTAACATAGTGCGGACGAAAATAGCCTTCTTCAAATACCCAAAAGGCACACCCTAATTTTTTAGTTACTGCTTTTGCTATACGATGGTAACGGCGACTATCGCCAAAGCACACTATTGTATCAATGTTATGATCTTTGCAAAATTGTAATAAGAAAACATCAAAATATTCTAATTTGCTGTTGTAATCAAAAATAAATTGATTATGAAGTGCGGTGGAAAAAAATAATTTATCACCAGGGTTAAAATTTAATTTATAAACCGTTTTTTGCTGTGTTTCAGATAACCAATCCGCCAACTCTTTGAAAAAATGTCCAATAGGCCCTTGTAATAATAAAATCCGTTGTGAGCTTGCTACTAACTCGTTTAAATTATTAACAATCATTTTGTTCCCTTAGGTATAAATAGCTATTTCAGCCAAAAAGTGCGTACAAAGTAACAATATTTCCCTATTTTTTTGCTTAACCAACTCTTATATAAGCCCGTATCTTTCAATTGATTTTTTTGTTCCAACAATATCTTAACTGTGGTGCTTGCATTGGTTAATTGCATGGTATTAGGGTTAAGATAAAGTGGATAGTATAACAGAGTTCCTGCAATTAACTGCGCTAATGTTAATTTTCTTTTTCTACGTGGTAAGGCATAGGCATCAATCGTTAATCCCCAGTGGGCATAAAATGGTGAACCGTAGCAATATACCGTTTTCCCTCTTAATAATGCTTCAAAACCCGCTAAAGAAGTCATTGTATGGATTTCATCGACTGCTTGAATGCAATCTAAAATATTCGCCTCAGTCACAATTTGCTCAGCGTAAATCAATGCTTGCTCTTGTGCTACGTTACCTTTTCGGTTACCACTTAATACATCTGGGTGTGGTTTATAAATAATGTAAGCATCAGGGTGAGCTTGTCTAACCTGTTGCAGCAAAGTGAGATTAGATTGACACTGGGGTGAACCAAAGCGAATAGAAGCATCGTCTTCCACTTGCCCTGGCACTAAAAGAACTTTTTTCTCCGTATTTGGGCGAGCAAAGCCAGCAGAACCTACATTATATTTACCGATATTGGCTTGAATAAGCTGTTGCTGTATTTCTTGAGCTAAATCTTCATCTTTTTCTGAGAAAGCCGTATTCTGCAAAATAAATTCTAGCTGTGAAGGCTGCTGCGGATTAAAATAAATTCCCGAAGGATCAAGCACCAAAGAAAGTGGCGCAACAAGGTTTGAACCTAATCCCACAGAACGAATAAAACCATCTTCCATTCGCCAAATCGGAATATTATTTTGCTCCGCATAGGCTATGAATTCTGATTTTCCTTGCCCCCATAGCAATAATTTTGCATTTTTGCTCAGTTGAATTTTCTTAAACTTAGCAAACGAGGAGAGGAAATGTAAGCGACAGTTTGGTAAATGGAAAAAAGGTTTTAACACCGTTTTTTTCCACAAAGAAAGCCCAATGCAATAAAAATCGCCCACTAACACAGATTGCCAATGCTTAATCCAGCTTAAATAATGAATGACATCAAAAATATCACCTGTTTCACCAGTAAATGGATTAATGTAGCGGCTATACTGAAAATAAGCGGCATAGAAAACTTCATTTAATGTACTGGGCTTGCGGCGTTGTTGTGTGATAAGTTCAGCAACAAAAGGGTGGCGATCATCGGTTAATCCCCAGCCTGCGAACCAAGGCACACCAAAGGTTACCACTTCTTTACCTTGTAGCAATGCTTCAAATCCCATTTGTGAAGTAACGCAATATACTTTATCCACCTGTGATAACAAGGTTGGTGGATTAATGTCTTGACTAATAATTCTCACACGCGGTTGATCTAATAAATCGGTTAAATATCCCCGTTTTTTCCCTGCAATTACATCAGGGTGTGTTTTCACCCAAATTTCAGCATATGGATTTTCTTGCAATGCTGCTTGCAACATCTGACGAAAACTATTTTCATCAGCCAAGCCATATTGTACCGCCATATCACCAAATGTTTGATCAATAACCAATACGATTTGATTTTTATGTTCTGTGGCTATTGGCTCGCAAGGTGCGTGATTATATTTAGATAATTGCCATTCACGAATCAATGCCATTGCTTGATGAGATTGTTGCGCTTGCTCATCATTTAAGCTGCAACCAGCAATTAACTTTTCCAGTCGTGAAGGTTTTTCGGCTGCGTAGTAAATGCCCACATCGTCCACAACCAAAGAAAATGGCGGAAATCCTTCAACCCCTAATCCGATAGAGCGAAGAAAGCCATCTTCAAGCGCAATATAACGAAGATTATGCTTTACCGCATAATCCCGCGCTTTGTTTGCCGTTGGACGAAATCCCCAACCTATCACCGAATTTTCAAAGGAAAATGTTGGGCTATCCTTTAGAAAGTTGGATAGGTTAGGGATTTTTTTGATTCCGGAGGAAAAGATAATTGGGGTCATGGTTGTTCCACAATACGAAAATGTTGAAAACATATTAAAGTAGATATATTTAATATGCAACTAGCTTCAGTATCATTGAGAAATTATTCTTAATCATCTCATAAAAAACCTCAGTTCAGTGATAGGGTATATAAACATCTAGATTACTCACTAAAATGATAACTATTTTATTACCTAAAGCTAAAAAATATGGCATAATTCTTCTCCCTTTAGTTATAGAAATGATTACTTTTAATATGAGGATTTTATTATGTCAATATCTAATGAAGTTTTAACCTTAATCTCACAAGTCGCTCAAAAAAGAGTATCAGAAAATGAAGACTTACTGGCAACAGGCCTGATTGATTCAATAAGCGCTATGGATTTAGTAATGGCGATAAAACAAAAGTTTGGCGTTGATTTACCATTTGATCAGTTAGTTGATATTCTGTCAAATTCCGCAAACGTGATTCAATATGTTGAAAATAATTATAAAGGATAGATTATGAAATCACTGAATGACTTTGAAAATCTAGATGATTTTTTAGCATACTGCTTCAGCCAAAGAAGAGGAAAGGCGTTATCAAATAGCACTCAAGAATGTTCTTGGGAAGAACTTAATGTCAAAATGAAAGCATTTATTGAGGCTTATCAGCAAGTTGCCGATATTAGTAAAAACATTCCTTTAATATTGCATGGTCATAAGGAAATTGATTTTGTTGTCGCTATTTATGCTTGTTTGCTAAATAAGATTCCATTTATTCCTGTAGATAGCATTTATCCAGAGAGTCGTATAACCAATATTTGTAATTTATCAAAAGCACGTTTTGTTTATCGTTCAGCAACCCAGACTTTTGAGAAGCAAACAGATGATGAAATTGAACTAACTGAAAAAGGTTTAGCATACATTATGTTTACTTCTGGTACAACAGGGGCTCCAAAAGGTGTTCAAATTGGCCGTGAAGCCGTATTTAACTTGATGAAATGGATGAAAGATCAACTAAATTTAGCTGAACCAAATGTATTTATGAATCAAGCTCCTTTCGCATTTGATTTATCAATGTATGAAATTTTCGGTAATTTGGCTTATGGTGGCTGTATTGTGCTGAACAGTCGTGAAGATATTCAAAATTCTTCTAGTTGGATTGATTTCTTAGTTGAACAAAAAATTACAACTTGGGTTTCTACCCCATCTTTTGCTATGCAACAGCTTCTAAACCCGAAATTTAGCCAAGCAACTCTACCTAGCTTAAAAGAATTCCTATTTTGTGGAGAAAAACTCGGAAAACCAGTAGTTAATATGATTTTCCAAAAATTTCCTAATGTCCGTGTTATTAATACCTATGGGCCAACAGAAGCCACTGTCGCAACTACCTATGTAGATATCACCCAAGAAATGCTAGATGCTGAAGAAGAACTTCCCGTTGGTGTTGCCGTTCTTAACTCCTATCTTGATATTGTTGATGAAGAAATTTGGATAACTGGTAATCACGTTATGCGATGTTATTTGAATAACGAGATGGAAAACGCTAAACGTTTAGTTGTACATAGTCCTAATAAACGAACTTACAAAACAGGGGACTACGGTTTTGAAAAAAATGGTATGTTCTATGTCCAAGGACGTAAAGATGAGCAAATAAAACTTAACGGTTATCGTATTGAGCTTTCCGAAATAGAGGAAAAAATTCTTAACCTTAAAGAATTTAATTTCGATAATGTGGCTGTAATTGCATTAAAACGTAATACTGGTGCTGTTCTGCGTTTAGTCTGTTTTTATACATCGAAACAACCTTCAGATGCACAACTGATTAAAGATTCTTTGAGTTCAAATTTACCACCTTACATGATACCGTCTGAATTTATTATTATTGATAAAATTCCTGTTAGTACTAATCATAAAATCGATAAAAAGGCACTCTTAGAAATATATCAACGGAGCTTATAAAATGAATTTATACCAAATTCAACAAAATATCTTAGAAAAGAGTAAAATCGATATCAGAAAAGTTAGTTCTTGGATTTATAATAATCAAAGTATTGTTTTTGATTTTTTACTAAATGACTATTTTATTAGTATTAGTTATACTGTTGAAGGTAAAACTTTTAACTTTATTGAACGTAATAAAAGCAAAGCATCTAAAGCATCTAATTTCTCTAAATTTTTAAAGTATATTTCTGAAGTATATGGCTCTTACCCGCAATCTAGAAATCAAGAAAATACAGTATTATCTTTTAAATTCATAGAGGATGATACTAATAAAATTGAAGATAAATTTAATGAAATCTTAGAAGTTACATCGATCTATTTTGGTAGCTCATTATGCTATATTTTAAATGTTGAAAGAGAAAATAATATAAATTTATCTGAATATTTGACCAAGTCAGATATTGAATTTATTGGAATTAAAGGTAATAGCAATGAGTTTTTCTTAAGCTATGCTAGAAATAATGGTTTAAGTAGCTACGTTTATGAACTTAATAATAAAGGTTTTTTAGCTGTCGAACATAAAATGGGGGTCAGCGTATTTCGTAGAGTTAATAAATACTCATATAAAGATTTATTGCCATACTTTCCAGAATCATTTCAGGAGCTAGAGAATGTGATTTATACCGTAGAGCCTCCTAAGGCACTAGGTTCTAATAAGAAGAATTTACTAATCCTATTCTCTTATACTAATAAAAGCAATGAGAATATGGCTGAACGATATTATAGCCACCCTTTCCCATTTATAGCTAATAGTATTATGCCTAATACTTACATTATCCGAATAGCAGATGTATCTGATGCCTTCGGCAGTCACGGCTTAAATACTAAATTTGATGAAAATATTGAAAATAATATTCAGCGCTTTATTAGAAGTTTAATGAACATTTATAATGTAAATAAAGAGAACGTTGTAATTTGTGGGGCATCTTCAGGTGGTACTGGAGCGATATATCATGGGTTAGTTGGAGGATATAAAACTTTCGCAATTGATCCATTTCTAGGAAATCACGATTATTATAATGGGAAAGATCCTCTATATTTACATTCCCTCAAAATACCTATTTTAGAAACATTCCAAAATTTGCCTAAAGTCATTGGTAAAAATCTTGAGAATCAAGTTGTGATATCTTCAGCTAAAATTTCTGAGTTTTATCCAGATATTAAAAAGCTCAAAAAATCATTACCATCCATTACCTTGTGCGAATTTGATTTTGAAAAAATTCAAAAACATGTAGACTTCTCGGGTAATACAGTTTTCTTATCCAATACTATTATCAATAATTTATTATTAGATATTCACATTACTGACTCTGACATCAACTTAAATTAGACAATAACAATCCGCACGTAAAACGTGCGGTTTTTAGGCTACCCTATAAGGGCCTAGGACTTCACATGCCCCTCAAGGGGCATGTGAAAAACTGACAACCGCACAATAACTCTATGGA